>JALRDT010000012.1 GCA_023262125.1 Candidatus Nanopelagicaceae bacterium
GTTAGTACTCTTTAATGAGACTTAACGTTGGGCGCATTGGACGTGCTCACGGAATATTAGGTGAAGCGACAATCGAGGTTCGCACGGACGAACCTGAGCGTCGCTTTGCTGTTGGCGCAGAAGTTCTAACTGACGATGGCACATTAATTATCTCAAGCGCTCGCGTTCATAATGGAAGTCTCTTGCTTGGCTTTGAAGGTATAAACGATCGAAATGGCATAGAAAAGCTTCGCAACACCTTGCTCTATGCCGAAGTAGATATCAATGAAGTTGGCATTGATGAAGATGATTACCACGTACAACAATTAATTGGTCTTCGTGCAGAGCTAGAAGATGGTTCAGAATTTGGCGTCGTTACCGAAGTTTTGAACTTGCCAGCTCAAGATTGTCTTGTAATTAAAACTAAGAGTGGCGAAGCTTTAATTCCATTTGTCCGCCAGCTCGTGCCTACCGTTGATTTAGCAGGTAAGCGAGTTGTGGTTATACCACCGGTGATTTCATGAAGTTAGATTTCATCTCAATATTCCCTGAATTTTTCGAACCACTAAAACTTTCACTGATTGGAAAAGCGCGCGATAAATCAATTATCGAAATTGGCGTCCATGACTTAAGAGATCAAGCAACAAATGTTCATCGCCAAGTAGATGACACACCATACGGTGGCGGCGCAGGCATGGTTATGATGCCAGAAGTTTGGGGTAAAGCAATTGATCAAGTCATCACCAAAGAATCCGAACTAATTATATTAACCCCAGCTGGCCAGCTTTTTAATCAAAGAATGGCTGAAGAACTTTCTAATTCTTCTCATCTAATTTTTGCTTGTGGTCGTTACGAAGGTATCGATGATCGTGTACGTCAATATTACTTAAATGAAGGTTTTAAAGTTCGTGAAGTTTCAATTGGCGACTACGTTTTAAATGGCGGTGAGGTAGCAGCCATTGTGATTGCCGAAGCTGTTTCAAGACTTATTCCAGGAGTTCTTGGTAATCCTGAATCTATTGTTGAAGAGTCACATTCTGAAGATGGTTATATTGAATATCCTGCATTTACAAAACCAGCCGAGTGGCGTGGCATTAAAGTTCCTGAGGTTCTACTCTCTGGAAATCATGCAGAAATTGCAAAGTGGCGTAAATCTGCTGGCGAATCCCGCACAAATCACAACAAGTAAAGGGCTTGCACTCGCGAAAGTGAAAGCGAACCAATTTTTAAGAATAAACTCACTATGTGCGTGTAATTAATTATGAGCAATTAAAGAGTCTCTTAGCTCAACAACCAGAATGGCCTCGAATTGTGGCCTCTGGAAATTTCGCACCACCGATGACACTTTTAAAAGCTGCAGATGAAACCATAGAGAATTTCAATCTGCATATGCTGAACGCGCTCCCTGGCATACCAGATCGTGAAGGAGTTGATTACGAATCTGCTTTTGTTGGGCCTGCCATGCGACGACACCCAAGACTTCACTACATACCTTCGCGATTATCAATGGTTCCGATTCTATTTCGTGATCACTATCGTCCGGACATAGTTTTCCTACATACCTCGCCTCAAAGATACGACACCGTTTCTCTAGGAGTTGAAGTAAATATTCTTCCAGCTGCTATCGAAGCAGCCAGAGCCCGCAACGGAATTGTTATTGCCCAAGCCAATAAGCAGATGCCTTACACATACGGCGATGCTCAAATTTACGAATCCGAGATTGATTATCTGATCGAAGTTGATGAACCACTACTTGAAAAACCAGTTGCGGAAATTACTGATACTCAAAAAGAGATTGGTGATCGAATTGCCGCTTTGATTGAAAATAATTCAACTTTGCAGTTAGGAATCGGCGGCGTACCCGATGCGGTATTAAGCGCTTTAACCAACCGGAAAAATATGCGTATTTGGACTGAAATGTTTAGCGACGGAGTATTAGATCTATTCAAAGCTGGGGTTTTAGATGAAGAGATGCCTTTAAATGCCTCATTTCTATTTGGCTCTAGAGAGCTATATGACTGGGTACATTTAAATCGAAAAATCAGAATGCGTAGAACTGAAATTTCAAATGACCCATCTGTCATAGCGCGGCAAGCAAAGATGACCTCAATAAATTCTGCCTTGCAAATAGATTTGTATGATCAAGCGAACGCATCATTTGTCCGAGGTCAAATTTATTCTGGATTTGGTGGTTCAACAGATTTCATCGTAGGAGCGCTACATTCTCGGGGAGGTCAATCTTTCATGGCGCTACCTTCATGGCATCCAAAAGCTAAAGTTTCAACAATTATTCCAAAGCTTGAAACCCCTGTGACATCTTTCCAGCACTCTTATGTGGCAACTGAACAAGGAATTGCTCCATGTTTTGGCCATCCAACCAAACAACAAGCAGCAAACATAATTAGATTTGCAGCTCAGCGCCACGGCCTTGACCCCTTCCTGACGATTATAGAAATCCAGCCAGGCCTGTGTCACTTCAGGATCGGCGAGGTCGGCTTTATTGAGAATCTTCAGGCAGGGCCGCTGACGGTGCAGGCGCAATTCCCTGAT
>JALRDT010000065.1 GCA_023262125.1 Candidatus Nanopelagicaceae bacterium
TGTTTTGGCTGGGTTGACTCTGACCTTGATGGCATAGTCCAAACATCTTTTGACTCCGACGAGAGCTCTCATTTTTATTTAATTAATGGTTAATAAAAACAGCAAATAAACTCAGGAATATCAAGTGCAAGTGGCATGGCCAATCTTTTTATTTGGTCTAATGGCTCTTCCGCAGTCGATCTTAAAGCAAATAGTTCTTTACGGACTTGGCCGGTGGCCATAGTAACTAATTCCCTGATTTCTCTGGCCTTAGCGCGGTAGTTAAAAGGCAAATCGGCTATAAGTAAATCTAACTTATAGCCGATTGCTACTAAATCTTGAGCTAATGAATCATGTAAATCTCTTGCCAGATTAATCCTGGTAGAGCTCTGCAATCTCCTTTGCAAATTCTTTTGCGACAACATGTCGTTTAACCGAAAGTTTCGCAGTTAGTTGTCCACCAGCAATGGTGAAATCTTTATCAAGAATTGTAAATTTGCGAATAGATTCTGCACGACTTACCGCCTTGTTGGCCTCATCGACCGCTGTCTGGATAACTGCAATCAAATCAGGATCGCGAGTTAAATCAGATAGGGATGCCCCCTCTTTCTTGTTATTTACAATCCAAGACTTCAAGGCATCTGTATCGATAGTCACTAGCGCTGCGATATACGGTTGATTGTCGCCAACGACCATGCACTGTGAAACAAGCGGATGAGCGCGTAAACGATCTTCAAGAACTGCTGGTGCTACGTTCTTGCCGCCGGCAGTAACAATCAGTTCTTTTTTGCGACCTGTGATGGTTAGGAATCCTTCAGAATCCAGTTCGCCAATATCGCCAGATTTAAACCACTCACCATCAAAAACTTCCTTGTTGGCTGAATCATTCTGCCAGTATCCGCGCATCACAATCGGACCCTTAATTAGAACTTCGCCATCTTCTCCAATTCGAATTGAAGTGCCTGGAATTGGCTTACCGACAGATCCAACTTTCTGCGCTTGAGTTAAGTTAAGTGTGGCGCCGGCAGTTGTCTCAGTTAATCCATAACCTTCAAGAATTCTAATTCCAGCACCACGATAGAAATGTCCTAAACGAGTACCAAGTGCTGCGCCGCCGCTAATCGCAGCCTCAACATTGCCACCCAAAATATGGCGAATCTTCTTGTAAACCAGCGCATCAAATAGCGCATGCTGTGCACGAAGAGCTGGTGGAATACTGCCGGCATCTTTTGCCTGGCTATATTTAATGGCGACAGCGGCAGCTTTTCTAAAGATATTTCCTTTGCCTGCAGCATCTGCTTTAGCTTCTGCACCATTATAAACCTTTTCAAATATTCGAGGAACTGCCAAAACGAATGTCGGTTTAAATGATCCGATATCTTGCATTAATCGACCTTGGACATCTGCGCAATGTGCCATATGTAGGCCAGCATAAATTGCGCCAATTTGCACCATGCGACCAAATACGTGTGCGACAGGTAAGAAGAGCAGAGTAGAGCCGCCAGGTTTCATAAATAAATCTGCCGCAGCATTAACAACATTTCCACACTCTGATAAGAAATTTCCATGTGTTAGCTGTACACCTTTTGGTTTACCAGTTGTGCCAGATGTGTAAATCAATGTTGCTAAAGATTCTGGAGTTAACGAATTACGACGATTTTCGACTTCGTCATTGCTTATATGAGAACCTGTATTTCTCAAAACACCAAGTGCATCCTCCGTAATTGTCCAAACATGTTTGGTATGACTTGGTAGCACGCTCTGTGCCAATTCGCGATTTGCAGGAGTTTCAACAATCAATCCGACTGCATGTGAATCATTTAAAATCCAATCAATCTGTTCGGCAGATGATGTTTCGTAGATAGGAACAGAAACTGCGCCGGCATACCAAATTGCAAAATCTAGAACTGTCCATTCGTATCTAGTGCGTGCCATGATGCCAACGCGATCGCCAGCTTGAATTCCAGCAGCAATTAAACCTTTAGCAGTTTCGCGCACTTCAGTTTCAAATTCACGAGCAGTAACTGGTGCCCATCCATCTCCGAGAGGTTTTGAGAGAATAACTCGAGATGGTTCAAACCATGATCGGTCTGCAATTAACTTAGTGAGATTTCCTTCGGTAGGAAAAGGGACTAAAGCCGGGATGGTGATTTCGTTCATGGCGCAAACGCTAGCGGTCGCCCGCTCACAAAGGTAGCCTTTGCGCCATGACAAGTTCCAAGATTCTTATCGAAGCAAGCGCGGATGAGGTGCGTAAGGTCCTCTTTGATATCGCCAGTTACCCAACCTGGTCACGCAGCATCAAAGGCGCAAAGGTCGAAACCAGTGACGATCAGGGCCGCCCAGTCCGCATCCAATTAACCATTGAGGCGGGAATGCTTCGCGATAAGCCGACTTTAGATTACGACTGGAGCGGTGCTCCAGGGAAAGTCTCATTTACCTTGGTTGATGCCGATTTACTTACCAAGATGGATGGCACCTATTTTGTTAAATCTATTGGCGATGAAACAGAGGTAATTTACGAATTAAGTACTGATGTCTCAATGCCAATTCCAAAAACTATGCTTGAAACTGCAGAGCTCGGCACAATTAAAGCGGCTCTGGAAGAGCTAAAAGAGAAAATCGAAGGTTAATGTCGCTAACAGGAAATTCAACTAATTTAACTATAGGCATCGATGTCGGCGGCACCAAAGTTCTTGGTGGAGTTGTTGATGAATCTGGAAATATTTTAGAGAAAGCTCGACGCGATACTCCACGTCAAGGTGGCGTTGAATTAACAAAAACAATTGCTGACGTAGCTCTAGATCTAATGCGTAATTACAAAGTGAGAGCAGTTGGTGTATCGGCGGCAGGTTTTGTTTCTTCAGATCGAAAAACTATGTTGGCCACTCCAAATATCGCTGGTTGGAATGGCGTTAATTTAGATGATGAATTAACAAAATTAATCGGCATAGATGTTGTTATTGAAAATGATGGAAATGCTGCCGCCTGGGGTGAAGCAGTCTTCGGTGCAGGACGTGGCGAAGCACATATGTTGCTATTAACTATTGGCACCGGAATCGGTGCGGGAATTGTTGTAAATGGTCAGTTACATCGAGGAGCATTTGGCGTAGCTGCAGAAATTGGCCATATGAGAGTAGTTCCAGAAGGTCATTTATGTGGCTGTGGTGCACGTGGTTGTTTCGAACAATATGCATCTGGCAGCGGTCTTATGAGACATGTTCGTGAGGCGATAGCGGCAACCCCTGATATTGCTAGAAATTTATTAGCGCTCGGCGACGGAACTATCGAAGGCTTAAAGGGTCACCATGTAACTGAAGCTGCCAGGGCAGGAGATGTAGTTGCGTTAGCTGCATTTAATACAACTGCGCAATGGTTAGGCGCAGGTATCGCATCTTTGAGTGCAATTTTGGATCCAGCAATCGTGGTCATTGGCGGTGGAGTAGTAGATGCAGGCGAAATTCTTTTAGAACCAACCCGAGCAAATATGGAGCGAAAGATGCCATTTTCTGGCAAACATCCATCACCTAAATTGGTGGCAGCTACCTTGGGAAATGATGCTGGATTAGTTGGAGTTGCTGACTTAGCTCGAATTTAAATTAGTTATTTTTCAAACGGGTATTTCAAACCAATTTGATTTCTAATCTCATCTAAGCACTCCATAATTTCAACAGTTTCAGACATTGGAAGAAGTGGCGATTCTTTCTTCCCAGAGATTAACATTTTTTCAAAATAAATCGCTTGTTCACGCAATCCATGACCACGATACTCATTTTTGAATTCAACTATACGTCCATCATCATAAATTAGGCGCATATCTGTCGGTCTATAAAAGCTAGTAGATAATTCCAATCGTGCTCTTGTTCCATTGATTGAGGCAGTAGTTGGTGATTTAGCATTCATAACTGTGTTTATCACTGCCTGTCTACCGCCGGAATATTCAAAGATGGCGCTACTTTGTAAGTCGACGCCATTTTCAATTACGCCTTTGGCGGTAATTTTCTCCGGTTTACCGAGGACCATAAATGCAAATGAAATTGGATAAATTCCCAAATCCAAAAGCGCACCACCTGCATAATTTGGATCTGTTAAACGTTTGATATGCATTAATGATTGGCCATGATCTGCTTGAATATTTTTGACTTCGCCAAGTTCAGGTAAAAGTTCACGAACTTTCTGTATATGTGGCAAATACCTGGTCCACATTGCCTCCATAAGTAGAAGATTCTTACCCTTAGCTGTATCAGCCATTGATCTTGCTTCGTAAGCATTTACAGAGAATGGTTTTTCGCAAAGCACAGGCTTTCCAGCATTTAATGCAAGTAATGTATTTTCACAATGCATTTGATGAGGAGTTGCAACATAAATTGCATCAACATCTGAATTAACTAAATCTTCATAGCTTCCATAACCTTTGATACCTGGAATAAATGAGTTTGCCTTTTCCAGATTTCGCGAACCAATTGCACTTACTGTCATCTCAGTATGTGTCATGACATCGGAGACGAACTCACGAGCGATGCCACCGGTGCCTAATACGCCCCATTTAATGCTCATGGCTCATGGTGGCATACTTGCGCACATGGCAGAGATACCGACAAAGGTTCCCTACGGAACTCTTAGAGCGCTACTTACACCAGTACTGCTCTTGGCATTTCGCCCAAAGGTAAAAGGTCTTCGCCATGTTCCGGCGACCGGCCCATGCATCTTGGCAAGTAACCACCTTTCATTTAGCGATTCTGTATTTATGCCGTTGGTAGTGCCACGCAAAGTTACTTACCTTGCCAAAGCAGAATATTTCAATTCTCCAGGCATCAAAGGTTTTATCCAAAAATTAACTTTCATCGCACTTGGACAAGTTCCGGTTGATCGAAGTGGTGGCCGTCGTTCTGAAGCAGCCCTTCTTACCGGATTAAAGATTTTGGCTGAAGGTGATTGTTTAGGAATTTATCCTGAAGGTACGCGTTCGCCAGATGGTCGTTTATATAAAGGTCGCACTGGAATAGCGCGTTTAGCAATGGAATCAGGAGCGCCAGTAATTCCGGTAGCTATGTTTAATACTCATGAAATTCAGCCAACTGGAAAGTTGGTGCCAAATATCAAACGAGTAAAGATGCAATTTGGCGAACCGATGTACTTCACAGGCGATTCCACGGATATGAATACGCTGCGAGATGTGACCGATGAAATTATGCGCAAAATTCAGAGCATGTCCGGTCAAGAGTATGTGGATATGTATGCCACTAAGCGGAAATCTGAAATTGCTGAAGAAGAATAAAACTTCTAATCTAAAGCATTTCTGGCGTTTAAGAATTTACAAGTTTGGCAATCAACGCCGCTATTAGGAATTTCTCCCTCTAGCATCGTTATTAGATCTTCAACTAGCGCATTAAAACGAACCGTATCGCGGGGAACAGGTACATATTTTTGTCGCACTTTAAAACCATCTGCTTCAGCGTGATCAGGATTCCAAACCAGCAGCCCCATTGAATCAACTCTTTGCCCTTCGCCAACTGCTGGATTTTCAAGTGAAAATGCATATGCCTCTAATTGCGGCGCATAATGTGCAGCGCTATCGCGATCTGAATCACTTACTTTGCAATCAATAATGGCAAGCGAACCATCGCTATTCTCGCCAAGCACATCGTATTTGCCGTAAAAGCGCCATCTAGTTTCTTCGCCATTTAACTTGATTTTGGAGCTATTTATAAATTGCCCCCATTTGGTGATTTTTCCATCGCCTAAAGAGGGGTCGATATCTCGCAAAGTTGCGCCTTGGAATAGTTTTTCTTGTTGATCTGCAAGTGTAGAAACAAGAGGCATCACCATTGGCGCTTGCACTTTAAACCAATAGAAAATCCATAGGCATCGTCGACAAGTAGAAAGTCCAAAAGTTAAATCTGATGGTCTAATTGTGGAGCGAGTTGGTGTTGATGGTTTATTCATGTACTTGTGACCGCCTGTACGATAATTAAAATTCCTAGAAAAATCATAACTCCACCACCACCTGCGCGAAGTTTTTCCAATCTGCCTTTATCAGAAGCCAACCACTCGCGTGCTTGCCCAGCCAATAGCCCCCACATGCCATCGCTAAGTAAAGCGATGATGCAGAAAACTAAACCTAAGAACCAGAGCTGCCAAGTTACGTGTCCGCGTTCTCGATCAATAAATTGCGGACAAACTGCAGCATAGAAAACGATTGCTTTGGGATTTAAAACTCCGACAATAAAACCTTCACGCCATGTTCGAAGAATTGTTGGGGCACCACCTGAGGTATCAGTCATATCTTCAGCATGTTCTGCACGTTTACGAATTGCATCGAAACCCAAATAAATTAAATAAAGTCCGCCGCCCCATTGGACTGCGTTATAAGCAAGCTCACTGCGCTGGAGGATTGGACCTATTCCAAGCGCAGTGAGCGTTGCTAATACAAACGAACCACTTACATTTCCCGCTGCAGTTGCAACTGCAATTTTCTTGCCCCATGAAATTGCTCGCGCCACAATGAAGAGCACGGATG
>JALRDT010000071.1 GCA_023262125.1 Candidatus Nanopelagicaceae bacterium
GCACCGCGAAAGAGCGCAATCAAAGTTGCACGCTTATCCAGTGAATAATCGATGAACGAACGCTTAGACCTCACGAGGTAATTGTAATTACCTTATAAAGTTAAGTCATGCAGGAATTCTTTGGACTGATACTCCATCCGCGCCTGCGAAAACTATTGGCCGTTCGTTGGACTGGCCAATTAACAGATGGCATCTTCCAAAGTGCGTTGGCATCTTTTGTGCTTTTCTCTCCAGAACGACAACCAAGTGCAATGGCCGCAGCTTTAGGTTTTGCAGTGGTCTTAACACCTTATTCAATTGTCGGCCCATTGGTTGGAACAATTCTTGATCGAATTGCTAGACAACGTGCAATTCTTGTTGCAAATATTTTACGTTCGGTTGATTTGATATTAATTGCAATTTTAATTTTCTCTGGAACTACCGGAATTCTATTAACTGTATTAATTCTCTCAGCATTTGGTGTTAATAGGTTATTACTAGCGGGGCTCTCAGCCGGTTTACCTTTAATGATTGATCGACCATCTTTAATAAAAGCAAATGCACTTGCCGTAACTGGTGGTTCACTTGCAGTAGTGATTGGTGGTGGAATTGGCATTGCAATTAGAAGAATGATCGATGCATCAAATAGCGCCAATCACTCAGATGGCATTCTGATTTTGATAGCAGTTCTGGGTTATTTAGCAGCAACTTTCTTTAGTTCTAGGATCGAAAGAAACGAACTAGGTCCACTGCCGTATGAAAAGCGAAAAGCAGATGGGTTTGGTGAATTAGTCGAAGCGGTCAAATTTTTGAAGAATCATAAAGATGCTGCGCGAGGGATTATCGCGACATCAATACAACGTGGTGGATTAACTGCGCTAACCATTATTGGATTGTTATTACAACGCAATACTTTTAATGATCCTGCAGATACAGAGGCTGGGTTAGCAGGTGTAAGTATGTCGATTGCTTTTGCTGGGGTTGGGTTAGTAATTGGTGCGCTTATTGCACCACTTGGTGTTGAAAAGTTCGGTCGCCATAAATGGATTCGATTAATGGCCGCTTTGAGCGCAGTAACTCCAATTTTTTTGGGGTTGGTGCAGACAGAGTGGATGTTATTTACCGCTGCATTTTTTGTAGCTTTAAGTGGTCAAAGTATGAAAGTTACAAATGATGCATTAATCCAATCAAAAATTACTGATGACTTCCGTGGACGCACCTTTGCGCTAAATGATATGTCGGTTAACTTTGCGATTGTTGGTTGTTCACTTCTTGCAGCATCTGTCATGCCAGATAGTGGAAAGACTCTATTGGTTCCCGCTGTAATAACAATTGTTTATTTGTTAAACGCATTTGTATTACTGCGTCCAAGTAAATTTAGCGCGACTGCCACCAATTAAGTAGTTCAGTTGTCGCGCGCTCTTTACCTAGCGGGCCATGTTCTAAACGTAGCTCTAAAAGAAAATCCAATGCCAAACCAACTTCACGTGAAGGTTTTAATTTAAGTAGCTCCATAACTTCTGCGCCATCTAAATCTGGACGAATTGCAGCTAACTCTTCTTCTGCTGCAAGTCGTTCGATACGAGCTTCTAATTCGTCATAAGTTTTAGCAAGAAGCTCTGCTTTGCGTTGATTACGTGTAGTGCAATCTGCGCGTGTTAATACGTGTAAATGCGTCAATAACTCACCGGCGTCTCGCACATAGCGACGAACTGCAGAATCAGTCCATTCGCCATCTCCGTAGCCATGGAAACGTAGGTGTAGCGCAATAAGTGTTTCGACATCATCAATAACTTCATTTGAGTAGCGCAGCTTCTTTAAGCGCTCTTTAGCTAGACGTGCGCCTACTACTTCATGGTGATGAAAAGAGACGCCACCTCCCGGAATTAACGCGCGAGTTTTTGGTTTACCAATATCGTGCAATAAAGATGCGAGGCGGATTACAAGATTCTTACCACCTAAACGCTCTTCTAGCGCAATTGCTTGATCTAGCACTGTTAATGAGTGTTCATAAACATCTTTATGGTGATGGTGTTCGTCAATTTCCAGTTGTAGTTTTGGAATTTCTGGCAGCACTAATTCTGCTATTCCAGTAGAAACTAAAATGGCAATACCTTTGCGCGGATTATTAGACATTATTAATTTTGTAAATTCATCTCGTGTGCGTTCAGCGGAGATAATGTTGATTCGTTCAGCCATTTCAGTCATGGCTTTTAGCGCATCTTCTGAAACTTCAAAATTTAATTGCGCCGCAAAACGTGCAGCACGCATCATGCGCAAAGGATCATCGCTAAAAGATTGTTCTGGTGTTACCGGAGTTCGCAAAATTTTTGCACTCAAATCTGTAAGGCCATTAAATACATCGATAAATTCTGGTTTAGCGCCGGTTAATTCAAGGGCCATCGCATTTACGGTGAAATCTCGACGAGATAAATCGCCTTCAATGTTCTCACCGAATTTAACTTCTGGTTTACGAGAATCTAAATCGTATTTGTCGCTGCGATAAGTTGTAATTTCTACAGTGGTATCGCCACGTTTTCCTGCGATAGTTCCAAAATCAATTCCGATATCCCAAACATCTTCAGCCCAACTTTGCAGAATTTTCTTTGTCTCGAGTGGTTTTGCATCTGTTGTGAAATCTAGATCATTTCCTAAACGACCAAGAATTGCATCGCGAACCGGTCCACCAACTAGCGCCAATTTAAATCCAGCCTCTTTGAAGGCTTGTGCGAGCGAACTAGCTAAAGGTGCGCGCTCAATTAGCGAACGAATCGCTAATTCACCTGCGGCATCTAATGCGTTACTCACAGGGGAAAGGTTAGGGTACTCGCATGACCCCGGCACCTGGTGCTGGCGGCGATGCCCCTAATGCACAACCGGCGTCTAAGCCTCACCGAAAAAAGCGTTCTCGTAACCGTAAAAAGAAATCGACTACTGCTGCGCAGCAAAAAAATCGTTACGCAAAGCGGGTTGATGAAATTAGCGCTGGAGGATTGGTTATTGATTTCTCTGGCACCAAGGGGCTGCTTATCGGCCGCTTTGATCAGAAAGATGCAACGCGCGAACGTCTGCTCTGGTCTCTACCTAAGGGGCATATAGAAGAAGGTGAAACACCAGAAGAGGCTGCGATTCGTGAAGTCGCAGAAGAGACCGGTATTCAATCTGAAATCTCTAGAGAACTTGGCGTAATTGATTTCTGGTTTATGGCTGGTGGAAAAAGAATTCACAAAACTGTTCACCATTATTTATTTAAAGAGGTAGGTGGCGCTTTAGCGCCGCAAGAATCAGAGGTAGATGAAGCGCGATGGTTTCCGCTAGAAGATATTGTCAATTTGCTGGCTTACCCTGATGAGAAGAAGTTAATCGCCAGAAGCGGAGATCTTAAATGAAGAAATTTCTGATTTTAATTGCCGCTCTCTTTTTTACACTGCCCGCGCCTGCAGAAGCAGCTGGCAATACCATTTGGCTAGCAACAACAGCTAATCGAAATTATGCTGGAGAAATTACTAATAAGAACTTTGAAAAATCATTAGCTCCTGAAGGTGAATTAGGAAAATTAGTTTTTAATCCAGTTTCACGTCCAAGAACTTGGATTATGGATGCAGCACTTTTTGAAGATGTGCAGTATTTGATTGATAATGAATCTACATTGGCTACAAATTGGTTGGCCCAAGTAAAACGAGCTTCAAATCAAGACACTATTTATGCAACTGCATATGGTAATCCCGATGTTATTTATTTAAATTCTTTAGCCCCAACTGAATTAAATTTCTATTATGCAGTTGGTCAGCAGCACCTACAGGCAGTTTTACTAAAGAATGTACTTAGCGAAAAAGGCAGTGGTTACGCTTGGAAGCGAGCGAAAATAAGTGATGAAGTCCGAGAATTCTTTAATGTGGCACGCGCTGAATTTATGTTGCTTTCAACTGTTGTTAACCCCAAAGAGGTCGAAACTGATCGAGGACGCATTGCCCAGCTATTTAGCCCGCTATTAAGTAGCGAAGAGCGCGCATCCTTATTAAAAGATTTCGAAAGTGGCCAAGCGAATGTCATAAATAAATTAAGAATTGTCAGTGGTCGCTACCAAATAACAACTGCAAAAGAGAAGATTCCCGTTACTTTAGTAAATGATTTCAACGTTCCAGTTACGGTAGATCTCTTCTTTACCCCTTTAAATAATCGCGTGGTCTTTCCGCAATATCGCCAAATTACTTTAAATGCTAAGAGCAAGATTCAAGTAAGTGTGCCTATTAAAACTATTGCGGCTGGCGATACCAATGTAATTGCACGTTTTGAAAATGGTAAAGGTCAAGTAGTGGGCTCAAATGGCATGATCGAACTATCTTCCACTCTTATTTCGCCTGCCGTTACCTGGTTTACCACTGGCGCTGGTCTACTTTTAATACTTGCAGCGATAGCACAGAGCGTACGTCGCGTTAAGAAGAATAGGGCAGAGAAGTGAAGAATCAAGATCTCTTCCGCCAATCAACTGTGATGGCGCTCGGCACTGTACTTTCGCGTATCGCAGGTTTCATCCGTAGCGTTTTAACAGTTGCGGTTTTAGGAACTGCGCTACTTGCAGATAGTTTTAACGTTGCTAATACAATGCCAAATATTATTTATAACTTAATGATTGGTGGCGCGCTGACTGCAATTTTCGTTCCGCAGTTGGTCAAAAGTAAATCTGAAGTTGATGGTGGCTTAGATTTTGCATCAAGATTGGTAACCACAATTAGTTTAATTCTTGGCGCACTTGTAATTATCGGAGTTATTTTTGCACCAGCTTTAGTTCGAATTTATGCGCCAGAATTTTCAGAGCCAGGGTTCGAACATATTTATGATCTAACCCTTGCAATGATGCGAATCTGTCTGCCACAGATATTCTTCCTTGGGTTATTTACTATGTTGGGCCAAGTCGCCAATTCTCGCGGTTCTTTTGCGCCGATGATGTGGGCTCCGATTGCTAATAATCTGGTCGGGATCGCACTTCTAAGTTATTTCATTATCTTGGTACCTAAATTCACTGCAGAGACCATCACTGATGCCCAAGTTGCAATACTTGGTTGGGGCACAACTGCAGGCGTAATTGTTCAGGCTTTATTGGTAATTCCAGCGGTAAAAAAGACTGGTTTTCATTTAAAGATTCGCTTTGGATTACATGGGCTTGGTAAATCATTTTCACTTGCTGGTTGGACTTTGGTTTATGTATTAATTTCACAATTAGGTTATTTAGTAACAGTGAGCGTTGCAACTAGCGCGGCTGTTAGAAGTGCACAAGCTGGGATCACAACTGGTGTGGGAATCACACCTTTTCAGAATGCTTATTACGTAATGATGCTTCCTTACGGAATTGTGACAATTTCTTTAATTACTGCGCTACTTCCACATATTTCAGAATTAGCTATTAAGAAAGATCGCGATGGAGTGCGCAATGAATTAATTCGTGCAATTCGCATGGTTGGTGTGATTACTGTTCCAGCAGGAATGGCATTTTTCTTACTTGGTCCATTAATGACGAGCACAATCTTTATTGGAATTCCTTATGAAGATGGTTTGTATATGGGTTATGTCTTATCTGCGTTAGGTGTTGGTCTAGTTACATTTAGTATTAATATTATTTTGCTACGCGGGTTTAATGCATTTGAAGATACCAGAACTCAAGTGCCCTCAATTATTTTAATAAATATAATTTCAGTACTTTTGTCTTATCTATTCTTAAATCTTTTAGATCCTAAATGGGTAACTGTTGGATTGGGCGCCGCGTTCTCTATTAGTTATGTACTCGGTCTTCCTTACACATTATTTTTACTTAAGCGACATACCGGAACTTTGCGAATTAGGGAATTCCTCGGTCAACACTTTAAATTAATGGTGGCTTCATTCATTGCCATGTTTCCGCTTTATTTAATTGCCCAGTTCTGGCAGGGAATTAATCAATTTTCACCGCTGCCAATTCGAATACTAGAAGTATTGGTATTCATTATTTTAGGTGCGATTGGTTACTTTTTTGTAGCGCAGCGGATGAAAGTCGCTGAAATAGGCGTGATGATGGAATACTTACCCGGCCTTCGTGGTTTAGGTAAGAAGAAGAAAGAAAAGTGATGAGCGAAATTCATAACTTGGTAATTGTCGGATCAGGTCCGGCTGGATATACCGCTGCAATTTATGCAGCGCGAGCGCAGCTCAATCCGCTGGTCTACGAAGGCGCAATCACAGCTGGTGGCGCGTTAATGAACACCACTGAAGTAGAGAATTTCCCAGGTTTTACAGAAGGCGTCATGGGTCCGGAGTTGATGGACAGTATGCGCAAACAAGCAAAGCGTTTTGGAGCAAATTTAATTACTGACGATATTGTTGAAATGGATCTGGGTGGAGATGTTAAAACTCTAAAAGATGGCAGTGGCAATGTAGTTAAAGCAAAAGCGGTAATTCTTGCAACGGGCTCTGCATATAAAGAGATTGGTTTAGAGAACGAGAAACGTTTATCAGGTCGCGGAGTTTCTTGGTGCGCTACTTGTGATGGTTTCTTTTTCCGTGATCAAGTAATTGCTGTGGTTGGCGGTGGCGACTCTGCGATGGAAGAGGCAAATTTCTTAACAAAGTTTGCAAGTAAAGTTGTTCTAATTCATCGTCGCGACACATTGCGCGCTTCAAAAATTATGGCAGAGCGCGCACAGAAAAATCCAAAGATTGAATTTGTATTTAACACTGAAGTGACCGATGTGCTTGGTGCAGATAAAGTCGAGGCTTTACAACTAAAAAATACAAAGACCGGAGAGGTCACCACTCGTGAATTCACTGGTTTATTCGTGGCGATTGGTCATTCGCCGCGCTCTGAATTACTTGCAGGACAAGTTTCTTTGGATGGCGAAGGCTATGTGCAAGTTGAGGGACGAAGTACTCGCACCAATTTAAAGGGCGTCTTCGCATGCGGTGATTTGGTCGATCACACCTACCGCCAAGCGATTACCGCAGCAGGCTCGGGTTGCCAAGCGGCCTTAGATGCAGAGCGTTTCCTAGCGCATTAGTTCTAGCGCATTAGTTATTGTTTACCAATTAGAAAGTTGTGAAATAGGAGTTAAAAATGGGAGCACCATCAGTTACAGCAGCAAATTTTCAAGCAGAGGTTTTAAATTCAGATAAACCAGTGTTGGTTGATTTCTGGGCCGAATGGTGTGGACCTTGCCGAATGGTTGCTCCAATTCTCGATGAGATTGCAGCGGAGCATGGCGAGAAGTTAAAGATTGTAAAGTTAAATACCGATGAGGAATCAGCTTTAGCTATTCAATACGGCGTGCAATCAATCCCAACTCTGCATGTATTTAAGGGCGGACAGGTCGTAAAGACTGTAATTGGCGCAAAGCCAAAGCCTGCTCTACTTAAAGATCTAGCTGAATTTATCTAGAGATTTACTCAAGAGCATGATCGAAGTCCTGCTTCGACCTGGCGATAGCGGTGATTTGGTAAACCAAGTCATCGCATCGCTTAATCGAATCGGTTTATTGCATACCACTCCAGAAGTTTTCGATAAAAGC
Organism: Candidatus Nanopelagicaceae bacterium; assembly: GCA_023262125.1. The sequence continues at coordinate 7,515 of JALRDT010000071.1, forward strand.
GTTGCTGATGCAGTTGCGCTCTTTCAACAACAACGTGGGTTAACTTCAACCGGAAATGTAAATGGCCAGACTTTTCAAGCTCTTGAAGAGGCTCGCTGGAAGTTAGGCGATCGCTCACTTTATTTACAACCTTCACCGTTAATGCGCGGTGATGATGTTGCGCAATTACAGAGCCGCTTGACTGATATGGGTTTTGATTGTGGGCGAGTGGATGGAATTTTCGGTCCTAAAACTGAAGGTGCTATTAAAGAATTTCAAAAATCTGTTGGTGCAGTAGTTGATGGTAAATGTGGTCCCGCAACTATCACCGCATTAATTCGCTTAACAAAAACTGTTGCAGGTGGTGCTCCAACTAAATTACGTGAAGCTGCCCGCCAACAAAGTCGCGGTCCAGCTCTTGCAGGAAAAGTTATTGTTATTAACCCTGCGCGCGGTGGCGATAATTTTGGTGTTGAAGCAAATGGTGTAAAAGAATCCGAAATTACTTACGATATTGCAACACGCGTTGAGGGTCGTTTATTAGCTTTAGGTGCCAGTGTTTTCTTAACGCGTGGACCACAAAATGATCCAACTGAGACAGAACGTATTGCGCTAACAAATAAGAGCAACGCAGATTTGATGCTCTCTTTAAATTGCGATACATATAAAAATGAATTAGCGCATGGCGTTGCAACTTATTCTTATGGCAGCGATGCACATGGTGTGCACTCTGTTGTTGGTGATCGTTTTGCATCATTAGTTCAAAGAGAGATTTGTGCTCGCACTGATTTACAAGATTGCGGAGTGCATTCAAAGACTTGGGATTTACTTCGTTTAGTCAGCGCACCAGCGGTGCGAATTGATTTGGGATATTTAAGTAATCCAGGGGATGCCGATCGATATAAGCGCGCGGAATTTAGAGATTTGATTGCCGAATCTTTGGTAATTGCAATTCAGCGCCTTTATTTAGCAGCAGAAGATGATGCAAAGACTGGGACTTTGCGTATTTCAGACCTAAAACGCGCAGGCTTAAGAATTAATTAATTTCCACCATTTAGAGAAATATGGAAAACTAATCCAATGACTGAACTGCGCCATACGACTGGAGATTCACTCGAACTCGAGAATCGTTTTGCATCTCGAGCGGCGCATATGAAGCCATCTGAAATCCGTTCATTATTTGCCGTAGCTTCAAGACCTGAGATTGTTTCGTTAGCTGGCGGAATGCCAAATCTCTCTGCGCTACCAATGGACATGATGGCCGAGGTAGTTCGTAATTTAGTTGCAACCAACGGAACTGAGGCCTTGCAATATGGAAGCGGGCAGGGTCATCCATTGCTTCGCGAACAGATTTGTGAAGTAATGGCGCTAGAAGGAATTCGTGCCAATCCAGATGATGTCATTGTGACTACCGGTTCACAACAAGCTTTAGATTTAATTTCCAGAATCTTTATCGATCCAGGTGATGTAGTTTTAGTAGAAGCGCCTTCTTATGTGGGAGCACTTGGCACTTTTGCGCAATATCAAGCAGC
>JALRDT010000075.1 GCA_023262125.1 Candidatus Nanopelagicaceae bacterium
AAATCTGCATCGCAAGTAGATGCCGAAACATCAATAGTAATTCAAGGAGAACGTGATGATTTCGTATCTAGAGGTGGCCACAAATTAGCCGGAGCTCTCGATGCTTTCCCAGAGATTAAGGTTGAAGGTAAGCGTGCACTAGATGCTGGTGCATCTACAGGAGGCTTTACAGATGTGCTACTTCGTCGTGGCGCAACTGAGGTAGTTGCAGTTGATGTTGGCTATGGGCAGTTAGCTTGGGAATTGCGTCAAGATCCCCGCGTAAAAATTCTAGATCGAACCAACATTCGCCACTTAACTGGCGAACAGGTTGGTCAACCAGTTGATTTAATAGTTGCAGATCTCTCATTTATATCTTTGACCCTGGTGCTTCCTGCACTTGCAGCCGTCTCTAAACCAGAGGCTGATTATTTGTTAATGGTTAAGCCACAATTTGAAGTCGGGCGCGAACAATTAGGTGCAGGTGGCGTAGTTCGTGATTCAGCGCTTAGAAAAGCTGCGGTCTTGGATGTAGCAGATAGCGCTTTTGATGTCGGTCTTGGCACTTTAGGAATTGTCGCATCTTCGCTACCAGGACCTGCCGGAAATGTTGAATATTTCTTATGGTTACGTCGTGGAGCGGGAGAGATCAATGAATCTGATTTGGATGCAGCAATAGCGATCGGACCTCAATGATGGCAAGCCAAAAACGAAAAGCTATTTTTATAGTTAATAGAAATCGCCAAGAAGCGATTGATGCAGAGAGCAAAATTAAATCCTTTTTAACGGAGTTTGAATTCGTTGAAGATGCTGACGCAGAGATTGTTATCGTTTTAGGTGGCGATGGAACGATATTGCGTGGCGCAGTAGTAGCCAGACGTTTAGGTGTTCCATTGCTTGGCATAAATCTTGGTCGTGTTGGTTTTATGGCTGAAGTTGAAAAGAGCTCTTACGAAGAGATTGCAGAAGCAATCATTAAAAAAACCTATGTTATTGAACCTCGTTTAATTCTTGAGTATGAAATCGAACGTGGTGGAAAAAGTACCGCTAGCGGATGGGCGCTAAATGAAGTAACCATCGAATGCGAACAAGGAACGATGATCGAACTTCTTTTGCAGATAGATGGTCGACCAATTAGTAGCTGGTGGGCAGATGGTTTGATTGTGGCAACTCCTACAGGTTCAACTGCATATGCTTTTAGTGTAGGCGGCCCGATAATTTGGCCACAAACAGATGCGCTAGTCGTAACCCCAATTGCTGCTCATGCACTTTTTACTCGACCATTAGTGATTCCACCATCATCAGATATCGCGATAGATATCCTTTCAGAGGATGGAATTGTTAAGGCAGATGCGCTCAGATTCGATGGCTTGTTAGTTGGAGATCGTGTAAAAGTTAAACGTGCTAACGATCCAATTAAATTAGCTCACGTTAGAAGTTCGAATTTCAGTGATCGTTTAGTGGCTAAATTTAAATTACCAATTGAAGGATGGCGCGGTGCCTAATCGTCCAACGCTAAATGAAATAAGTATTTCTGGCATTGGTGTAATCGAAAAATCACTTCTCGAATTCGGTCCTGGCCTAACCGTGATAACAGGCGAAACCGGTGCTGGAAAGACGATGGTTTTAACTGCACTTAGTTTGGTTTTGGGAGGCAAAGCTGATTCAGCGCTTGTTCGACATGGAGCAGAACGTGCAATCGCAAATGCCACATTTACAATCCCTAAGAAATATATAGAGCGATTTGACGAGAAAGGGATCATCTCCGAAGATGGAGATTTGATTTTAACCAGGACTGTTACCAAGGACGGCAAGTCAAAGGCTGTAGCAAGTGGAACAGCAGTGAGTGCAAGTGCGCTCCAGGAAATTGCAGAAGAGCTTGTTATGGTTCATGGCCAAGCAGCTAGCCAAACTTTAACCAAATCAGCAAAACATCTTGAACTGCTTGATCTTTACTCAAATATAGATCTAACAAAGTTACATGATGCA
>JALRDT010000108.1 GCA_023262125.1 Candidatus Nanopelagicaceae bacterium
CATAATTTCATATGGAAGCGTTCCAAATTCAAATCGTTCTGGAACTACCAAGGTAGATGGGGCTAATTTGTCATTTTTAATGCTCTCAAGCAAAGCAGGGTCGGCAACTAAAGATGCACAATGTGGTCCAAAAATCTTATATGAAGAGAAACCTATGAAGTCAGCGCCGATTGCTTTGAAATCAATCACCGCATGTGGTGTTAAATGAACCGCATCAACAAGGAAAAGTGCCCCAACACTATGTACCGCCTTTGCAATAGCGGCAATATCCGGTTTAGTACCTAAAGTATTTGCAGCGCCAGTGCATGCAACAAATTTAGTTTTGCTCGATAAAAAATTTGAAATTGCTTCCACTGGTAATTCGGCAGTTTGGGTATCGAATTCTGCCCATTTGATGGTGGCGCCTTTAGATTCTGCCGCTTGTACCCATGGACGAATATTTGAATCATGATCGAGTCGAGTAACAATGATTTCATCACCTGGCCCCCAATTCTTCGCCAAGTTTCGAGATAAGTCATAAATTAATTGCGTCCAACTACGACCGTAAATAACTCCTTTGGGATCGCAATTTAATAAATCTGCAACTGCTTGACGATAATCCAAAACACATTTCTCTGCATTCTGTTCTGAAATAGTTACGGTATTTCGATTAGAAGTTGGCTGCACAATTGCTTTTGCAATTGCATCCCCCACGTTTTTTGGAACTTGCGAACCACCTGGACCATCAAAGAATGCAATACCTGATTCAAGAGAAGGAAACTCTTTGCGAATTCGAATTACGTCAAAAGCCATGACATGAAGTTATCTCTGAAATCACAAAAGCGCCACCATCAAGGTGACGCTTTCATTTGCTTTGGTGGTAGATGAAGGATTTGAACCTTCGAAGGCAGAGCCGGCGGATTTACAGTCCGCTCCCATTGGCCGCTCGGGCAATCTACCGTTAAGCGGCGTAAGATTATCAGGGTTACGGATTAGGGAAAAATCGGGCCAAATTAACTAAATTAAGAAGAGGCTTTTAGCTTTTTCAACCGCAGACTCACGGCCATCTACATCCAGTTTTCTATAGATATTTCTCAAGTGGGTCTTCATGGTGTTCATCGAGACGTGTAGCGCTTCTGATATAGCACTGATTGGTTTGCCGGTTGCTAAATGTCTAATTACTTCTAATTCGCGCGTAGTTAATGGAACCGGAATCGATCCACTTCTATTTTGTTGATTCTCTCGAGCACGATCCGTAATTCTGCGTGCAATATCTTCTGTAAACGGTGTTGATAATTGATGTGCCGCTTTTATGATGATGTCGAAAAGCTTATGTTGCCTTAACAAGAATTCAATTGCACCAGTCTCTTCAACCAGTTTTAAGGCTTGTCGCATGTAATCAACGGCAACACTCTCTCGATCTGAAAAATAGTCCGCTAGAGCCACCAATTTGTAAATTCTTTCTCTAGCAGTGCTTTCTGGAAGAGACTTAATCCACTCAAGCATGTCACGCCCATTCCACTCCTCTTTGAGAGCGCGAATTTGTTGTACCAAAATTGTATTAGGTAATCGATTAGTAAGAATTTCAATTCGTTCAATATCCTTAATTAAATATCGAATAAAAAGTTCGCTTGAATCAGGGAAAAAAGATAGTTCGTTTTGTAAATTCATTTTTGAAATTAATTCACGCTCTTCACGAATTATGGACAGAGCTTCAGGTAATTTATTATTTATTGCCAGCTCTCGCGAGAGATAACCATCCGCCAAGTAATACCAAGGCCACTGCTCATATTTGAGTGACTCACTCTTAAGTTTTTCAAAAACTAGCAGCGATTCTTGAGGTAATGCCATGGCCATCAAAGAGATTGCCTTTACATATAGTGAATCAAAGGGAAAAAGAATGCCAGTGTAGTTATTTTGTTCGGCAATTTTTATGTTTTTATTTGCAAGTTCTAATGCTTTTCGATGTTCGCCTTCGGAGGCCCTTGTCATAGCTAAAATCGAATTTCTCAAATAGAAAGCTTGATCTTTATCTTCAGAATTGAGGGATTTTTCTAGCATTTTTGTAATTCGACTTAAAGATACGAAATCATTAAGTATTAAGTCTTTTTGCGAACTCAACCTGAGCATTTGAAGAATATCGGCGACTTCAATTTTTGAAATTCCAGATTCGAAAGACTTCAACTCTTCTTCGACATTTATCTGCAAAGCTTCAAAACGCCCAAAAGCGAAATTTAGATGAGACTTAACCAAATTTGACGTAGAGATAATTTGTTGACTTTGTGGTGAATTGGAGTATTTAAATTGGAGTGTTTCAAGTTTTGCTTCGGCTCCTGCAAAATCTGTATCAACTAAGAATGCGACCAATTCAAGTGAATCTGCTTCATGAACGAGGTTGGGGTCTTGCTTTAAGAGCTGAGCTGCATAATTGCGCAGTTCATCACCCTTAGCCTTATATGCAAAATCTCGAAGCTCGCTATAAACCATGGCCTAAGGGTGATGGAAAAACTCACCCTTGGCGAGCCATAGTGGGGTGAGGTTTAGCGGTGAAACTTAACCCTTAATCTCATCTAAGCGTGCCAAAGATTCCAAACGTTCAACTTTGTGGTCAACGATAGGCGCGATGTATGAAAGGCCAGGTTCGTGGATTAATTCATTTGGTAGCGCGGCTAGTTCTGGGATGTATTTGCGAATGTAATCGCCATCCGGATCAAATTTTCTGCCTTGTTCGGTCGGATTAAATACTCTGTAATAGGGAGAGGCATCTGTGCCGCAACCAGCTGTCCACTGCCAGCCATGTGAATTGCTGGCAGGATCAAAATCAACTAAATGTTCCATAAAGAAGTTAGCACCATGTTGCCATTCAATATGTAAATCTTTTACCAAAAATGATGCCACCACCATTCGGGTGCGATTATGCATCCAGCCAGTTGTAACGAGTTGACGCATTGCAGCATCGACAAATGGATAACCGGTTTTGCCTTCGCACCAAGCTTTAAATTTCTCTCCAGGTTGGTCATATCTCATGTTTGCAAATTTTGGAGTGTAATACTCATCGATCGTATTTGGATTATGAAAAAGTACATCCGCGTAAAATTCACGCCAAGCAATTTCCTTGCGGAAAGTATCATGAGCTTTGCTCGCACCTAAACCAAATAACAAAGTTCTTGGATGAACTTCGCCAAACTTTAACGGTGCGCTCATCTTGCTAGTTCCGTCAATTCCAGCCATATTGCGCTGTTCGTCATAACTATCTAAGGCATTGGCTTTAAACCACTCAAAACGTGCAAGTGCGTTTGACTCTCCAGCAAGAGGGATTTCACATTCAGTATTCCATTCTGGAAATTCTCGTTGTGATTTATTCGGCCCGACAGCATTTATTTCTTTTGGTGCTGCAACTGGATTTCGCCAACCATGTGCCATCCATCCTTTATAGAACGGTGTATAAACGCGATAATTTGTATCATCAGGTTTTCTGACTCGACCTGGTGCAACAGCATATGGGCTACCGGTCTCAATCAAATTGATACCTGCTTTTACAACTCGTTGATCACGTGCTGCACCATATGGTTCGTATTCCTTTGAAATATGTACTTCAGCAGCTTTATAGCTTTTCAATACTTCAACTTGATCCCCTGCAACAATATGAAGCTTTCCTCCAAGCGATTCATCAAGTGATCGTAATGAATTTGCTAAGTACGCCAATCGCTTATTGCCCGCTTGCTTTATCAGCTTTGGGTCCAAAATAAAGAGCGGAACTATTTCATCTGAATTCTCAATCGCAGCTAAGAGAGCTGGATTATCACCAAGACGTAAATCTCGGCGGAACCACATAATGTTTCGCTTCACGGTGCTAGTGTTTCATCATGAAGGAGATTTCGCATTTCCAAGTTAGAAATGTTCCTGGCCAAGTTCATCGTGTTAGCTTTGATGGTCGTTTGGTCGATTTTTGGGCGCCAAAGAACCCAACCCACCTGCTAATTGCACATGATGGCCAAAATATATTTGACCCAAGGACCGCTACCAGGAGATTTACTTGGAGAATGGCGCAAAATGCCATCAAAATTTTTGAAAAGCATGGATTAACCCCACCAGCAATCATTGGAGTATTTCACTCAAGTACGAAAGAGAACCCACATGGTCGTTTTAAAGATTTAACGCCACAGAGCGCTTTCCAAGGACCAGTAAAACCGCTGATGAAAACTGAACTTAATGTTGATGATTTAAATGGAAATACCTACCATCAATTAATCTCAGAGCGCATCGTTCCATCAATTACAGAATCCATAAACTTTAAACCAACTTTTGAAAACACAGCAATGGTTGGATCTAGCATGGGTGGCTTGGCAACTTTAAACGCCTTAGGAATTAGAAAAGATTTCTTTGCAACAGCATTGGCATTTTCTCCACATTGGGTTATTGGGGGCAAACCTTTAGTTGATCACGTGCTTAATGATTTACCTAAGCCAGGTGGCCATAAAGTTTGGATGAGTCGCGGAGATCAAAAATTAGACAGCACATATAAGAATGATCAGGATTACGCTGATCAATTAATGCGCCAACTTGGTTGGAATTCCAATTTCAAAAGTACGGTCTATCGAGGCGCCGGGCATAATGAGAGAGCTTGGGCCAAGCAGATTTCTAACGC
>JALRDT010000129.1 GCA_023262125.1 Candidatus Nanopelagicaceae bacterium
CGATAAACCTTTACGAACCGCTTCCTGTGCACGAGTTGGCCCCATCGAAATCAAAGTGATTGTGTGTTCGCCACCGTCATCTGTGGTTCCGCCATTTGCTTCACAAATTCGAAGCGCCTCTTCGATTGCATATTCATCTAGATCATTTAAAACAGCATCAACGCTTTCGCGGTCCACGCGACCATTGACCAATTTCTTTTCAGCCCATGAATCTGGAACTTGCTTAACTGTTACCGCAATCTTCACGTGGCGATGTTACTCGTCAGTAGCAATTCTTTACTAGTTATTTACCGATTTACAGTCGATTTCAGGCGCTTTCAGGGCAGACTACCCGCATGCTTCAGGCCGACCCACGCTACCTAGGCGCAATCCCAACCGAGGAAGGCACCAACTTCGCAATCTGGGCAGAAGCAGCTGATGCCGTTGAGCTCTGCCTATTTTCAGAGGTAAATGGAAAACTCCTTGAAACGCGCTTTGCACTTTCGCACCGAAATGGACCTATTTTTCATGGCTATCTAAAAGGTGTTCGCCCTGGGCAGCGTTATGGATATCGAGTTTATGGACCATGGGAACCAGAACGCGGTTCGAGATTCAATCCCAATAAATTATTAATTGATCCATATGCACATCATTTAGATGGTGAGCTTTCATATGTCCCAGAAATCTACGGCCATGTTTCTGAAGATGGATTTGGCGCAGGTGATCCAAATGTTAAAGATGATCGCAATTCAGCAAAGTTTGTGCCACTTTCAGTAGTAACAAATGACGCGCCCCGGCATATAAACCATCCACATATAAATTGGCAAGACTTGGTTATTTATGAGGCGCATGTAAAAGGATTAACTTGGGCAAATCAAGAAATTCCAGAGCACGATCGCGGTACATATAAAGCTCTTGGACATCAATCAACTATTGACTATCTAAAGAAAATTGGCGTTAATGCCATTGAATTATTGCCAATTCACGAGCATGCAACCGAACCAGCAATTTGGGCTCGTGGTCGCAGAAATCATTGGGGCTATAACGCAATTGCTTTTTCTACTCCACATCGAGCATATGCCTCAACAGATAATCCAATTGCAGAATTACAAGAAGCCGTCGATAAGTTGCACGAAAATGGAATTGAAGTAATCCTTGATGTGGTTTACAACCACACAGCCGAAGGCGGACCAGGCGGACCACATATAACCTACAAAGGTATTGATAATCGAAATTGGTATCGTCATGGTGGAACTAGCCACTACATAGATAACACCGGTTGTGGAAATACTTTCTCGGCAGGCAAACCGCATGGAGTACGTTTAGTTATCGATTCTCTTAGATGGTGGACTCAAGTTATTGGTGTCGATGGATTTAGATTCGATCTAGCTCCTGCTTTAAATAGAACTGGAAATATGATTGATTCAGCGCTATTTGCTGCGATAACGGCAGATCCTGTTCTAAGACAATTAAAATTGATTGCAGAGCCTTGGGATATTTCAAGGTATTCACTTGGGGAATTTCAATATCCGTGGCGTGAATGGAATGACTACTATCGCGATGCAGTGCGCCAATTTTGGCTAGGCGATATCGCACGTGGTTTTGGAGAAGGTATCAGTGCGCTGGCATCATCTTTATCTGGTTCTAGCAACATTTTTTACTTCCGCGGACCAACTACTTCCATCAATTTCATTACTGCACATGATGGATTCACAATGAATGATTTAGTTACTTACCACGAGAAGAAAAATGAGGCAAACGGTGAAGATAATCGCGATGGCAATAACACCAATCGTTCTTGGAATGTTGGCGTTGAAGGCTCTACTAAAGATCCAAAAATTAATCAGATCCGTCAATCACTCCAAAAATCAATGATGGCAACTCTGCTTCTATCATCAGGTGTTCCAATGGTGACCATGGGTGATGAAGTAGGTAGAACTCAACATGGTTCGAATAATGCTTTCACGCTACCAATCGAATTGAATAATGAAAATTGGAATAAAGAGATTGCATGGCATGGTGGCTGGACTTTAGATTGGAACCCCGCCGGAGATAAGAAAGATTTGCAGGATGCATTTATTGAATTAATTCGAATCCGTAAAACATATCTATCAGACATCACTTCGGAATTCTTCACAGGCAGAATGGATACAGGAACCGAAAGAAAAGATATTGCCTGGTTTAGTTTGTCTGGAAATGAAATGAATGATGAACATTGGTCTGATGGAGATAAAAGATCATTAACTGTTTTCTTTGAAGCGGGACCTAAAAATGGATTAGTGCTCTTAATGAATTCTTTTGGAGAAGAAACAACATTTACTTTGCCTGGCACATCATGGGGAGAAGCAATGCGTTGCATTTTTGATTCATTTGAAACTACGGCTACCTATAACCCAGTTCTGGCCGCTCCTGGTGAAAAAGTCCAGGTTTCACCACATTCGCTCCAAGTTTGGCTAGTTAATCGTTAATTACTTCTAAGTATCTACCTATCGCTTTAAACTAAACGCATGCTCGCATTGATATTTCCAGGTCAAGGTTCACAAACTCCTGGAATGTTGACGCCCTGGTTAAATGAAGAAACTAAAAGCACTTTAGCAAAATGGTCTCTTCAAATTGATCTAGATTTAGAACGCCTCGGAACTACTGCCGGTGCCGATGAAATTAAAGATACCGCAAACGCTCAGCCATTAATTGTGGCGGCAGGGCTATTGGGATCATCAGCTCTTGGGATTGCAAAATTCTCGGTTGTAGCTGGCCACTCAGTGGGAGAGATAACGGCTGCCTCAGTTTCAGGTGTGCTCTCTCCTGGTCATGCACTTGAATTAGTGCGTCAACGGGGAATTGCAATGGCGAGAGCAGCTAGCCAAGCAGAAACTGGAATGGCAGCAGTACTTGGCGGAGATCGCAGTGAAGTTTTAAAAGCGATTAATGAACTTGAGTTGATTCCTGCAAACGATAACGGCGCCGGGCAAATTGTTGCTGCTGGATCCTTAGCGCAAATTGATAAGTTGGTAGAGAATCCACCTACTGGTTCTAGAGTTAGAGCTTTGGCAGTGGCAGGAGCGTTTCACACTCATTACATGCAATCAGCGGTATCTCATGTTGCTGGATATGTTGAAAAAGTCAGTATCAACGAACCAACTTCGCAATTACTTTCAAATAAAGATGGAACAGTGGTGTCTAATGGGAAAGATGCAATTGATCGAATTGTGAATCAGATTGCCAATCCAGTTCGTTGGGATTTATGTATGGAATCGCTTCTACAACTTGGCGTTACTGGCGTAATTGAATTCCCGCCAGCTGGAACATTGGTTGGACTCTTAAAGCGAGCCACACCAGGAATAGAAACATTTGCACTGAAATCTCCTGATGATTTAACTGCAGCTAAAGAGTTTGCAATTAAGCATGGTGGTGCATGATAAAGTCAAAAGTTGGCGGTAACGCATCAATTCTTGCAGTCGGAATTTATCGTGCCACAAATCTTGTTCCTAACTCTGCAATCGTAGATAAAATCGATTCAACCGATGAGTGGATTCAGCAACGTACAGGAATTGAAAGTAGACGCTTTGCTGAAAACAATATTTCAGTAGTAGAAATGGGAACTGTTGCAGCAAAACAAGCATTAGATAGAGCTGGAATAAGTGCAGAGCAGATAGATGTAGTTATTTTGGCTTCTATAACTTACCCACATCAGACCCCAAGTGGCGCTTCAGGCATAGCTTCAAATATTGGCGCGTACAAAGCGGCTGCCTTTGATTTATCAGCAGCTTGCGCAGGTTTTACTTACGGAATCGGACTAGCAAATGATTTGGTTCGCGGCGGAACTGCAAAAAATGTTTTAGTTATTGGCTCAGAAAAATTGAGTGATTTCACCAATCCAACAGATCGCGCAACAGCCTTTATTTTTGCTGATGGCGCAGGTGCAGTTGTAGTTGGTCAATCAGCCGAACAAGGTATAGGCCCTACTGCTTGGGGTTCGGATTCAGATCAACGCGATGCAATCACTATGTCTTCATGGTTAGATTTCAAAAATAATGATGCACCCGCAAGATCAATTGCATGGCCAGATATTGTTCAAGAAGGCCAAAAAGTTTTTCGTTGGGCGGTATTCTCAGTAAGTAAAGTAGGTAGCCAAGCAATTGAATTGGCTGGAATCAAGCCATCTGATCTGAAAGCTTTTGTTCCACATCAAGCCAATTTACGAATTATCGAATCAATGGCTAAAGATATGAAACTATCTGCAGATATTCTTATTGCAGATGATATTCGCACTAACGGCAATACTTCTGCTGCTTCAATACCTCTTGCTATGGATGCGCTTTTACAATCCCACCCGGAATTACACGGT
>JALRDT010000132.1 GCA_023262125.1 Candidatus Nanopelagicaceae bacterium
TAGGAATTCATCATTCATCATCCCTTGCATGAATTGGCCGTTATTGTTTTTATTGGCGCCACGTGAATCTGTTGGGACCTTCTTGCCTGGGAGATACTTTCCAGTTAATACACCTTGCGCTAATGGCGAATAAACAATCTGACTAATGCCTTCACGTTGGCAGAGCGGAACAATCTTTGCTTCGATAACTCGGTAGAGAGCTGAATAGGAAGGTTGATTCGAAACGATTCGGTTGTATCCGCGATCGTCCTGAATCTTAAGCGCGTCTTGGATCTCGGTATGTTTCCAATTTGAAACACCGATGTAATGAACTTTGCCTTGACGGATCAAATCGTCAAAAGCGCTGAGGGTTTCTTCGAGTGGAGTTTCGTAATCAAATCTATGAGCTTGATAAAGATCAATATGATCTGTTTGCAAACGCTTTAGCGATGCATTGCAAGATTCGATGATGTGTTTGCGTGATAGTCCACGATCGTTCTTGCCGGTACCGGTTGGAAAATAAACTTTGGTAAATAGTTCATAAGATTCTCGACGTACGCCCTTTAAAGCTTTGCCGAGAACACTCTCAGCTTTAGTGGCTGCGTAAACATCGGCAGTATCCAAGGTAGTAATTCCGCAATCCAGAGCTGTACGCACACATTTGATTGCAGCCTCTTGTTCGACTTGAGAACCGTGCGTGATCCAATTTCCAAAAGCGATTTCAGATACATACATTCCCGAATTTCCGAGTTTGCGGTACTCCATATGACACTCTCCCCCGTTAAACCTCTGAGATTCTTGCTACCTAGCCCTTTATGTGGTTGTATCCAGCCTACAACTTAATATTTCAAAATACAGGGGAAGATTGGTGTGAATCCAACGCTGACCCGCAACCGTTAAAGCCGGATTACCTGATTTTGAAAGAATCGACCACCCGCCGAGGATTGCGGGGCTTTAGTCAAAAGACTTTGCAGATCTGTCGTTCACTGATTATTCAATTTTTGAATATTAAAGGAACGACTTTTTTATTAGTTTCTTGGTAAGCCCAGTAAGTCTTCCTGAAATTTAAAGGAACTTAACTGTGAAGAAATTCTTCTCACTCATCTTTTCTGCTTTTCTACTAACGCTATCAATAACTCCGGCTAGCGCTGCGCCTGAAAAAGGTTGGCGTTACTGGGGTTACTTCCAGGCATCCCCTGGTTCAAATACCTGGAACTATGCACTTACTGGACCAGCAGGTTCGATTCCAAAAGATGGCGCAATCGAAGCTTGGAAATTTTCATTCTCTAGCGACACCGTTGATACTGGAAATCCAACACTTAAACCTAATTTCAAAGCAATTTGCGCCGGTGTAAAACCTGAAGCCGGAATGATCCGAGTAGGAGTAGTCGTCGAATTTGGTTTACGGGCAATCGCTCCTAAAGGAGAGAGTGTTCAGCAAACGATTAGGCAATGTGTAAGTGTGAAGGCCGGTACTAATGGCCTAGAAATTTTAAATAAGGCTGTGCCGGTCCGAACCTCTGCCGAAGGTTTTGTCTGTGGTCTAAATAATTACCCAGCTAAAGAATGCAGCTCAGAGATCCAAACTCCTAAATCATTAGCTAAGAAGAAGTAATAATTAAAAATTTGCATCCGCTGACGTGGTGGTTATGGAGCGCACTCCTAGCCACCACTTTGGTCCGCCTACAAAATCCATGGGTAACTATCGGTGCAGTTTTAACTACCTCTTTAATAGTTTATCTATTTAAGTCAGATGGACCATGGTCTGATAGCTTCAACTGGGCGCTGAAGTTGGCTCTACTTGTAATAATGTTTAGAGTTTTTATTGGCGTGGTAATAGGAGTTCCTGTTCCTGGCACAACAATCTTCACCATTCCTCAAATACCACTTCCTAGTTGGATGGCAGGAATTACTTTAGGTGGACCTGTAACTTGGGAACGAATCTCTTCTGCTGCAATTGAGAGTTTAACTATTGCAAGCATAATTATTTTGTTCGGAGCTGCAACCGCTCTAACTAATCCCCGTTCACTTTTAAGAGCGATGCCGTCAATGTTTTACGAAGTTGCAATGGTCTTGGTGATTGCTACTTCCTTAACTCCACAATTGGTTGCAAATCTGAAGCGAATTCGGATTGCTCAAAAGATGCGTGGAATCAACACTAAGAAATTCCTCTCATGGAGACAAATAGCAATGCCGTTACTTGAAGATTCACTAGCACGCGCATTGGATTTGGCTGCAGCTATGGATTCTCGCGGATATGGCGTATCCAGAAAACGAAGCAAATATCGGCCACAGAAATTTAATTTCCGCGACCTATTAATGATCTCGACATCATTTCTTTTCTTGGCGGTCTCCTTATGATCAAATTTCAGAACGTATCCCTTATCTACCCAACAGCAGAGAGGACAATTCTTGATAAATTGAACTTTGAAATCGGTGAAGGTGAATTTGTCTTACTAATTGGCGAAACCGGAATTGGTAAGAGTTCAGTACTTCGCCTTATTAATGGCTTAGTTCCCCATCACACAGGCGGCATTTTGGCTGGCAATGTTGAAGTTGGTGGCATCTCCACTCGCACCGTTAGACCTGGGCAGTTAGCTGAGTTGATTGGGATTGTCGGTCAGAATCCAGTGAATGGTTTTGTAACGGATATTGTCGAAGATGAATTAGCCTTCTCTATGGAATCTCTAAATCTTCCAGAAGATGCGATGCGTAAGAGAATTGAGGAAGTTCTAGATTTACTTAGCTTAAATCAAATTAGAAATCGAAAGATTGCGACGCTATCTGGTGGTGAACAGCAACGTGTAGCCATCGCAGCGGCAATGGTGCTTCATCCAAAGATTCTGGTATTGGATGAACCAACTAGCGCACTTGACCCAGTTGCCGCTGAAGAGGTTCTAGCTATTTTGCAACGGCTAGTTCATGATCTTGGTATCACAGTGATAATCGCCGAACATCGTTTAGAGCGAGTAATCGGTTATGTAGATTTAGTTATAGAGATCAGCGCTAATGGACAGACTCGAATTGGCAAACCAGAAGAGATTTTAAAAGACTCAAAAATCGCTCCGCCCATTGTGAAATTAGCCAGAGCTTTAAAACTTCCGCAGATCTCTCTATCTGTTCGCGATTTGAGAAAGAGCACCGAAGAGATTCGTAGCAAAGGAAAGGAGCTCCATTCAAGCGAGCACACCTTTGGATCAAATTTACTCGAAGCTGAAAATCTCTCAGTCTCTTACGAAAATAAGGTCGCGCTCCAACCTTTAAATTTGAAAATTAGACGCGGTGAAATCGTGGCGCTCATGGGCAGAAATGGCGCGGGAAAGAGCTCATTAATAAAAGCCCTTTTAAATGTAATTTCATACAAGGGTCAAATCAAGAATATTGGCAAAAGAATTGGTTACATTCCCCAAGATGCTAATGATCTGCTCTATCACCAGAGCGTGGCAGCTGAGTGCGACCAGACAGATCAGGATAATAAATTAGCTAAAGGTGCAACCGCTAAATTACTTAATGAATTAGCACCTAGCGTTAAATTAGATTCACATCCAAGAGATCTCTCTGAAGGTCAACGATTAGCGCTCGTGCTGGCAATTGTGCTCTCTCCTCAACCTGAGCTATTGATTTTGGATGAACCCACTCGTGGCCTTGATTATGAAAGTAAATCGCTCTTAATTAAATTGCTTACTCAAAGTGCAGCCAATGGTTCCGCAGTTTTAATTGCAACTCATGACGTCGAGTTGGTTGCAGAACTTGCCACGCGTATCATCATTCTTGCCGAAGGCGAGTTAGTCGCAGATGGCAGCGCACTGGAAGTTTTGCTTGCCTCTCCATCATTTGCACCACAAGTTACCAAGGTGATGTCACCGCGTAAATGGTTAACCATTTCAGATGTATTGAAGGCAGTTGAATGAAGACCGCTGAAATTTTCCGTTTTCAAGGTTTTAAATCGCTTGCGTTAATTGCCACCTCAGTTATTAGCGCCATGGGATTTCTCTGGCCATTCTTTGGCAGCGATAATAGAAGTGGATTTTTCTTCTGGCTAGCAACCCCATTGGCGCTCTTGCTCTTACTTTCCTTAATAGGCCAGGCAAATCTTGATGCCAAATCATTAGCTTTACTTGCAGTATTAAGTGCAATTATCGCTGCGCTTCGTCCACTTGGAGCAGGTGCTGCCGGAATTGAACCGATGTGGTTTCTCTTGATATTAGCTAGCTACGTCTTTGGCGCAAGTTTTGGATTTTTACTTGGCGTGCAATCAATGCTTCTGTCTGCATTTTTAACTGGAGGTTTTGGTCCATGGTTGCCCTATCAAATTTTTGCAGCTGGTTGGATCGGATTGATTGCAGGTTCATTGCCTAAATTAAAGAAATTTGAAATTCAACTTATAGCTTTCTCATCTCTACTTCTTGCTGAAATTTTTGGATTATTAATGGATCTGCAATTTTGGCCATGGGCCTTTGGACCAAAAACTCAACTCTCCTATATTCCAGGGGCTGCTATTGCAGATAACTTGGAGCGATTTATTGCTTATCACTTTGCATCATCAATGGCATGGAATGTTCCACGCGCAATTTTTACGGCAATGCTGGTTTTGGCAGTTGGTCCTGGCGTCCTAAAAGCTTTACAGCGCGCAGCGCGCAAAGCCTCTTTCGCAAGTGAAATTAAATTTACTTGACGTGTGGTTCAACCATCGGCAGCTTAACTATCTCAGCCGCTAATTCGCGACCTCGAACATCAATAGTTACTTGATCGCCAATTTTGAATGCAGTATCTACCAAGCCAAGGGCGATTCCGACCTTTAAAGTTGGTGAAAAAGTACCAGAGGTGGTTTCTCCAATAACCTTACCGTCGACTTTAATCGACATATGACCGCGCGGAATACCGCGATCTTTTAACTTTAAACCGCGAAGACGTCGTGAAATACCGGCATCTTTCTCTGCTCTTAGTGCAGTATCGCCATTGAACTTCGATTTTTCATAAGCGATCGCCCATGCAGCGCCACCAACATTTGCTGAGATCGCTTCTGATAATTCATTTCCATGTAATGGATAACCCATTTCAGTTCGTAAGGTGTCACGTGCACCAAGTCCGCATACCAATCCATCACCTAGATTTGCTGCGATTGCATCCCAGACTTTTCCAGCTTCACTCCACTTAGGTAGGACTTCATAGCCATGTTCACCTGAGTATCCGGTACGACAGACAATAACTTTATGGCCGTTGATTTCACCATGGCTAAAGGACATGTACTCCATACCTAGATTTAAACCAACGCTTTCAAGGAGCGCTTTTGATTTTGGTCCCTGCACCGCAATTACTGCATACTCTTCATGGAGATTAACGATTTCAAGGCCAGCTGGCGCCTGAGATTTTAAAACTTCAAAAACTTTCGCACAGTTGGCGGCATTTGGCACCAAGAAAATATCATCGTCGCTATTTCGATAAGCGATGATGTCATCAATTACGCCACCATTATCATTGCAAAGTAAGTTGTACTGCGCTTCGCCGTTTGTGATTTTATTTAGATCGTTGGTCAAAATACTATTTATGAAATCTTTGGCCCCAGCACCTTTGATTGAAATTTTGCCTAGGTGTGAAACATCAAATATTCCGACTCGATTTCGAACCGCATCATGTTCGGCAAGGACCCCACCGCCTGGGTATTCGATTGGCATCTCCCAGCCACCGAAATCTGCCATCTTTGCTCCGAGGGACTTATGCTTTTCATCTAGCGGTGAATGTTTCATAGGAGCAGGTTATCTAATACCCTTGCCAAATGCTCAAACTTAAATACCTCGAAAAATCAGTTAATTGCGACGCTCTAGTAGTTGGTCTGGCTAAAGGCGCCAAAGGTTTAGAGATTATCTCTACCCTTAAATTAGATGAACGCGAAATTCTGCAATCGCTTGCCGACATTGGAGCAACTGGCAGAGCTGATGAGGTCATCAAGTTACCTGGTACCTCAACCAAGTTGATTGTATTTACTGGTTTAGGGAAAGCATCCAAGGAATATTCATCCGAAACAATTCGACGTGCAGCTGGCATTGCGGCGCAGAGTTTGCATGGGCATAAGAGCGCTATTTTTGCGATTGATAACGATGCTAGAGCCATGGCAGAAGGCGCCGCGTTAGGTTCATATTCTTTTGTTGATTTTCGCGGTCATACCAAGAAAGATCAGAAGGCGCCGCTTTCAGAGATTTACATTGACGCTGATGGAGATAGCAAATTACTTAAGGAAGTTGAAATTGTTACTAGATGGACTTTCTTTGCACGTGATTTGGTCAATATGCCACCTAGTTATTTAAATCCAAAGAAATTTGCAGAGTTAATCAATGAAAAGGCAAAGAAGATTTCTGGAGTAAAGATAAAGGTTTGGGATGAGAAGCAATTAAAGTCTCAAGGCTTTGGCGGATTAATAGGAGTAGGACAAGGATCAGCCAATCCTCCACGTTTAGTTCATCTTTCATACAAACCGGCTAAAGCAAAACGAACCTACGCATATGTAGGTAAGGGAATTACCTTTGATTCCGGAACATCTCACCGAAGTGGTGCGAAGTTTGGTCCACAAGCCATTCGCATGGGGGATTACTTACCTCATGATGGAGAACGTCCACATTTAGCTTTACGTACAGATGGTCTTAAAGATATGAAAGTTGTCGATGCTGGCGACTTGATTATGAATGGTGGAGATTTAGAAGGTTCATTAGCGTTATTAGCAGAAGCTACTGAAAAGATTTCTCGCGCTGGCGCAATTGCAGTAATTCTTGGTGGCGATCATTCGATTGCTTCTGCTGATGTTGCAGGCATTGCTAATCACCGCGGCAAAGGCAAAATTTCAATGGTGCACTTTGATGCACATGCAGATACCGGAACAGATCAATGGGGCGCACTTGTAGGTCACGGAACCCCAATGCGTCGTTTGATTGAAAACGGTCATGTACGCGGA
>JALRDT010000049.1 GCA_023262125.1 Candidatus Nanopelagicaceae bacterium
CTCTTCCATGTCGATGAAGTCGATCACGATCAGGCCGCCCAAATCGCGCAGGCGATTTATTTGACGGATGATTCGATTCGACGCAATGTCGCGTTCGGCATCGCCGAAAAAGAAATCGACGAGGTGGCTTTGGAGCGTGCATTGAAGTCGGCTCAACTTTGGGATTTTGCACATTGCTTGCCATATTTTAAACAGATGGAAACTTGCATTGCAGATCCAAAAGGTGAATTACGCGGCGGCGATGGTCCACTCAAACTCGAAAGAGGCCCATCAAAGGGACCATTATTCAAAGCATTCTTTGAAGCAGTGCAACAAGCAGGATTTAATTTAACTAAAGATGTAAATGGATATCGTCAAGAAGGTTTCGCTCGTTTTGATCGAAACGTTTATCGTGGCCGTCGTTTAAGTGCCGCTCGTGCCTATTTATATCCTGTAAAGAAGCGAAAGAATCTAGAAGTAAAAACTCGCGCGATGGTGACGAAAGTATTATTTGAAGGTAAAACTGCAGTTGGTGTAGAGGTAATAATAAGAGGCAAGAAGCAGATAATTAAGGGTAGAGAGGTAATTCTTTCAGGTGGTGCAATTAATTCACCACAGCTATTACAACTATCTGGAATTGGTAATGAGAAAGATTTAGCGCCACTTGGTGTTCAGATGGTTCATCATTTACCTGGCGTCGGCGCTAATTTGCAGGATCACCTTGAAGTTTATGTTCAATACAAATGCAAACAACCTGTCACTCAACAACCATCATTAAAATTCTGGAAGCGACCATGGATTGGATTCCTATGGCTCTTCTTCCGCACTGGCCCTGGCGCGACAAATCACTTTGAAGCAGGTGGCTTTACTAGAAGTAATGATGAAGTTGCTTATCCAAATTTGATGTACCACTTCTTACCACTTGCAATTCGTTATGACGGCTCTGGGCCAAAGGGCGGACATGGTTATCAATTCCATATCGGACCGATGTATTCAGATTCACGAGGATGGATAAAAATTAAGAGCACAAATCCTTTTGAAAAACCTGCGATGCTCTTTAATTATTTGTCTACAGATCAAGATCGACGAGAATGGATTGAAGCAATTCGCCAAGCTCGCCACATAATGACCCAGCCAGCTATGGATCCAATGAATGCAGGCGAAACTTCACCAGGACCATCTGTATCAACTGATGAAGAGATTCTTGATTGGGTGAGAAAAGATGCGGAAACCGCGCTTCATCCATCATGCACCGCGAAGATGGGAACAGATGAAATGTCTGTCGTAGATCCAGAAACCATGAAAGTTCATGGAGTCGAAGGATTACGGGTTGTTGATGCTTCGGTCTTTCCATATGTAACTAATGGAAATATTTATGCACCGGTGATGATGGTCGCGGAACGCGCTGCAGATTTAATCATTGGCAAAGGTACTTTAGCGCCAGATCTCACTGAGTTTTATCGTCATGCAAAATGATGCACCTTCATCGATTCAAAAGGTAAAGGTCCAAAGAAGCGATTCGGATACCACGACTTCAGATAGCGTGGTGGTTGAAGAGCCGCTTGAAATTCGAATTAAAAAAGGTGACCAAGAAGAACAACTTGGAATCACCATGCGCACTCCTGGCGCTGATTTACAACTTGCAGCAGGTTTTCTCTGGGGTGAAGGATTTCTAACTAAACCAGAACAATTAATTTCAGTAATTGTTTGTGGCGATAGATCTTTAACGCCTCGCCAGAGAGCTAATGTAGTTATTGCAGAAGTTACAAATGATGCACCAGATTTTTCACGAAAGTTAGATCGTAGATTCACAATGAACTCTGCGTGCGGAGTCTGTGGATCTGAAAATATTTCTGATTTACATAAGCGTGGAATCAAAAAAGTTAAGCCAACTTCAAAAAGTGATGCACAGCTTTCGCATTACACGGAGCTGCTAGATAAGAATCAAGCAATTTTCTCTAAAACTGGTGGATTGCATGCAGCGCTGCTGGTAAATCCACAAGGCGAAATAAAATATTCTAAAGAGGATGTTGGTCGACACAACGCAGTAGATAAAGTAATTGGGCAAGCGCTTATGGATGGGCAACTGCCACTTTCTGATTGGACACTGGTGGTTTCAGGCCGAACTGGATATGAGATTGTTCAGAAAGCTATTACAGCTGGAATTTCAGCCATGGTAGGCGTTAGCGCACCAACTTCTCTTGCTATCGAATTAGCCAATGAATTCGGCTTAACATTGATTGCCTTTGCCCGAAACGGGGTAGGAAAGCGCTTCATTTCGACTATTTTGTAGTTTCGTTGCAACTGGTGCAACCAACTTATTGCCAGCATATATAGGTAGGTGCCTACCATTCTCACTATGTCGACAACGCAGATCTGGCAAGAGCGAGCAAGTAAAGTCAAACCTAATGGCAATATTTTCATTGATGGCAAATCGATGCCATCTGTCTCTGGAAAAACTTTAGAAGATTTCTCACCGGTTCTAAATAGAAGCATTGCCAATATTGCAGCGGGTGATAGCGAAGACGTCAATAAAGCAGTCGCATCTGCAAAACGTGCATTTGATTCTGGCATCTGGTCTCAAATGAATCCAAGAGATGACCAATTTGGAGATAAACCTGTTATTCCTGGAATATCAAAACTTTGTTCTTGAGCAGTTAAACCATTTAATCTATAAAGTTGTGCATTATTGGTAACGTTTCCCAACCCTACTTTGGATGCTTGAATACCAGAAGCAATCTTTGCATCTGTAATGGCTGCGTCAGCAACCTTAATTGTAGAAATTGCATTTTCATTTATTTGAGGATTTGATGCAGTTCCGCTCAAATCACCTACCAATTGAATTATTCCTTTAATACTAGTACTAGCTTCTGTTATACCCATTGAAAAT
>JALRDT010000063.1 GCA_023262125.1 Candidatus Nanopelagicaceae bacterium
CTTGCTCGTTGCAAGGGGGCCGATCTGGTTGGCTCGACATACGAGCAAATTTTCACAGACGTTGTGCTTGATGCAGAGCAGTATCCTGATGTGCTGAAGGTGTTGCCCGGTGCCTTTGTCTCTACCGAGGATGGTACTGGCGTCGTCCACATTGCACCTGCGTTTGGTCAAGACGACTTCGAAATGTCGAAGCAGTTTCGTTTGCCTGTTCCCCAGATATTTACGTAAACATAGTTAAAGATAAATGTTGAGCCTGCGATTAGACATAACCATGCTGCTTTGCGGCCGCGCCAACCTACAGTCACTCGTGCATGTAAATATGCGGCATAAGCAACCCAAGTAATGAAGGCCCAAGTTTCCTTTGGATCCCAACCCCAGTAACGACCCCATGCATGTTCGGCCCATATCGCGCCTGCGATAACTGAAAATGTCCAAAGTGGGAATACAAATGCGACTAAACGATAGGCAAGTTGATCTAAGGTTTCTAAATCTGGCAATCGCTTTGCCCAAGGATTACGGCCGCCACGCTTTTCAATTGAATCTAGCCACAAATACATTCCGGAAATCACATTAGCTAAGAAGAAAACTCCGCCAGAAATAATCGCTGCTGAAACGTGGATTACCAACCAAGTTGATTTTAAAGCTGGCACTAGTGGTGCACTTGGCCGATACAAAATCGTTACTGCTGTTCCTAGAACCAACAGTACGAAAATTGATACTGGAAGACCAAGCCAACGAAGGTCGTACTTACGCAAAGTTAATAAATAAGCAAGAGAAAAAGCTAGTGCGCCGGTAATTGAGAATTCATACATGTTGCTCCAAGGAACTCTGCTTGCAGAAAGTCCTCGAGCCACTACACCGCCGAAAAGAATTACCGTACCTAGAATCATCAAAGCTGTCGCTATACGGGCGGCTTTCTCAGTCTTTGTGTAATCCAAAGTCTTGTTTAACAAATTTCCAGTTGAACTATCTGCAGCATCTGGATTGCGAAGAGACCATGCAGTTTCGAAAGCATGTGCCAGGAACGCTAAAGTAAAAACAGCCATGCTTGAATAAACTAAATCATTAGAAAGGTAAGCCCAATCCTTTGCGTTCACTTTAGCTCCTTAACTATTCTTTCAATCTCTGCTTCTAATCCTGGCGCTGCATTCTTTGCTAAACCTGCTATTTCTAACGTTTCACCTTTTCGCCGAATCCAAATACGACGATGACGGGTAAATAGCGAAGCTAATAATCCTAGAATCGCCAAAATTCCACCAATTAGAGCCAACTGCTTTCCGGGGTCTCTCACAATATTTAGGTTGACCCAAGGCACATATCCTTCAAAAGTGATGGAGCCAACTTCGAATTCGTAGCTCTCGCCAATCTTTAGCGACTTTAAGCCCACTTGTTTCATCTTGTCAGTATTCAATCGATAAACAGATTGAGGAATTCCGTTATCTATTTGCAGATCTCCAACATAGATTCCTAAATACAACATTGGGTCTAACGCTTCTGGATACGAACTACTTGCTGGCACACCTTCACTCTGTTCAACAGTTGGGAAGAATGTAGCTACAAAACCGATTTGAGGTGAGGTATCCGGAACCTTTATCGCACCAGTGGAAGTTAAATTGGCATCTTGCGGTAGTAACGGAACCGGACCCTGAAAAACAATTTCGTTTGCAGCATTTCTTACAGTTACCAACGGCGAGTATCCATTAGCTTGTAAATACACAGAGGTAGAACCAAAATCTAATGGTGAGTTGACTTTTACAATTTTTCTTACTGGTTTTGATTCAGGATTGTCTGCGACTGAAACATAAAGCGTGTAATCCTCAGGCATATTGGTAATTGGATTGTACTTAGCTACAAAATTCTCGGCTTTGATTGAAAAC
>JALRDT010000084.1 GCA_023262125.1 Candidatus Nanopelagicaceae bacterium
GATCATTCGCTAAATGAAGCGCTAAATAATGGCGCGCATATATTTGCTGTGTGCGCGGGATTTCAACTGCTAGGCAATACTTTTCCGGCATCTGGTGGGCGAGTAATCGCTGGTCTTGAGCTACTGCCAATAATTACCGAAGCTGCAACGCCACGTAGCGTTGGCGAGCTATTACTGGATTCAACAGTTGGCATTGGCCAATTAACTGGTTTTGAAAATCATGCCGGCCAGACTCGATTTGGGGAGAAATTACAGCCTCTTGGCATCGTAAAGCGCGGTATCGGCAATTACGTATCCGAAAGTAGCGATGGCGCAGTAACTAATCAGATCATCGCAACTTACATGCATGGCCCAGCGCTAGTGCGCAATCCAAAACTTGCAGATTACTTTTTGGCTAGAAAATTGGGCGAACTATCACCAATAGATAAAGCAAGCGATTTAGTTTTTACAGAGCTTCATGCTTCTTGCGTCGCACGGGCATTAAAGTAGTTGGGTATTCGTGATTTAGCAGGAATTCACGAATCACTTTATTTAGTAATTCTGGCTGATCTTTATCAATTAAATGTGAAGCCCCAGGAATTATCGCAAGTCTTGAATTCTTAATTGCCTCATAGATTTCATTGGTGTGATCAAGAGAAATAACGTCATCATCGCCCGCTATTACCAAGGTTGGACACTTGATAGTTTTTAGTTCTTCAATACTCATTTTTGGTTCAGATGACCAAATACGCGCCATTTTGGCGATCTTTGCGAATAAAGTTTCTGGTGCATCAGGTGAAAAGTTAGCGTATTTCAACTTCTCTTCTTCGCTAGGTTCCCATGGTTGGATAGGTGATTCCACTCCGTCATGTTTGTAATTAGCGCCAATCAAAGTAATAGTCTCAACTAAATCTGGACGATGAATTGCTAGCAATAGCGAGATAATTCCACCATCTGAATAACCAATTAAATGGGCCGGCGCTTTTACAACATCCTCTAAATAGGCAACGGCCTCTTGATATTGAAAATCAAAGTGAAAGCTGCCTGGCTGATCTGGTGTGCGCCCATGGCCTGCGCGGTCGTAACTAAATGCGGCGAAGCCTTTAATACTTGGCTTCAATCGCCCATCAAAGCCTTCGCTCTGCGACATTCCGCCGTGCAGCAAGAGCACTGGCGTATTAGAGATTGGCCGCTTTAGTGCAAAGAGATTTGGGTTTAATTGCGATGACCAAATTTTCTCGCCACGCAGCAAGATGTACTGGCGCTTCCAATTCGGTCGTAAGTTCTGCCGGATTTGTAGGAGGGAGCGAAAAGCCATGGTGTAAATCTAACTCAGCTGGTGGCAGAATTCGCGAGTGCATAAATTTAATGCCGAAGTCGAAGAGGTCGCAGATGAAATTCTGGCCTACGCGCTTGATCGACTTCGCCTGGAACCGCCACTAGATGGTCCGCTTACTGCCGCAGAACTATATGAAAAAGTTGGCAACACCATTACTGCAAAGGGAATGGGCGGATTACCAACACTTGAAATTTTTAAAGAAGTTTTAGCGAAAGCGTGTATCTCAACAGATCACGAACGCTATTTAGCATTTATTCCAACCGCGCCATCTGAATATTCATCGCTCTTTGATTTAGTGGTTTCGGCAGCATCTATTTATGGCGGCTCATGGCAAGAAGGCGCCGGCGCAGTTTTCGCGGAAAACCAAGCGCTGCGTTGGTTAGCAGATTTAGCAGGCTTTCCGGCCGAAGCTGGTGGCGTTTTTGTATCGGGCGGAACTATCGGAAATTTATCCGCGCTAGTTGTGGCTCGCGAAGATGCCAGAAGAAATCATCCAGAACATAATGGTAAGTGGGCAGTAGTTTGCGGAGATCAAGCGCACTCATCAATAGCAGGCGCCGCCAAGATAATGGATGTCGAAATTGTAAAAGCCAAACGCAGTGCAGATGGAAAAATTTATGGAGATGCAGTTGCCAAGGCAATCGATGAATACGAAGCAAATGGTGGGCGCGTTTTCTGTATCGTGGCAACCGCTGGTACTACCAATTTAGGAATCATCGATCATTTAGATTCCATTGATGATGTCGCGGTTGAGCGAGATATTTGGTTTCACGTTGATGGCGCATATGGTTTGGCAGCTCTCTGCGCACCATCTGTTCGCGCTAAATTCGATGGCATCGAATTTGCCGATTCATTCATTGTTGATCCACATAAATGGTTATTCGCGCCATTTGATGCCTGCGCATTAATTTACAAAGATCCAAAGATTGCCAAAGAGGCGCTCGCGCAACATGCAAGTTATTTAGATACGCTGCATGAAAGCGATGATTGGAATCCATCAGATTATGCAATTCATTTAACGCGCAGAACCCGTGGATTGCCGTTCTGGTTTAGCTTGGCAGCAAATGGGACTGATGCTTATAAAGATGCTATGGAATACACCATGCTGATTGCAAAGAAGGCCGTCGAGTTAATTAAAGCGCATCCAAATTTAGATTTACTTATGGAACCAGAACTTTCTATCGTCGCCTTTACTAGAAAAGGTTGGGATAAAGAGGATTACCAAAGATGGTCCGATAAATTGCTGGAAGATCAGATTGGATTTGTCACCCCGTCATCACATGAAGGTCAGCCAATTTTGCGATTTGCGATAGTAAATCCTTGGACCAATGTCGATGATTTAGAGAAGATTTTAGAGACGCTGTAGTAGAGTTCTATCCATGTCAGCACTTGAAAATGCCGCAGAGAGCTTTGGCGCATCTACAACGCTTTCAGATCTCGAGACCCGAATTCTAGATTTTGAACGTTCATGGTGGCGCTATGCCGGCGCAAAAGAGAGCGCTATCAAAGAGCTCTTTGATTTAACACCTGCTCGCTACTATCAATTATTAAATGATCTAATTGATCGTGATGATGCTCTGGCAGCTGCACCGATTTTGGTAAAGCGCCTTCGCCGTCTTCGCGAAGCTCGCACCACAGCGCGTTTCTAATTTAAATCAATTTAAATCAATTTAAATAATTTTAAATTTTTTTAAATCGTATCTGCAAACTCAAAGCCTGCTAAAAATGCCTCCGCCTCTAAATGGCGTGGATAGCGATGTAAAAATTGGTAGAACTCAGAGCCATGATCTGCATACTGCAGATGAATTGCCTCGTGGTAGAGGACAAATTCCAGAACATATGTAGGCGCCTGTTGTAATTTGCTAGCCAATCGGATGCTTCGATCCACCGAGGTACAAGATCCCCATCTTTCATTCATCGCACGCCAGGTAACGGTTGCTGGCCGGATCGCGATTTCTGGGGCGAAAGTAGTAAGTAACTCATCAGCCATCTTCATGAGCTCTGATTCGGGCGCTGCGACCTCTTTAGAGCGAATCTTGGCAATCATCTCCGGAACAATCTCGCGCTCTTCTGCCTTTGTAAGTCGCGCTGGGATTGAAATTACGATTTTGCCGCCTTGTCTAAAGGCAGAGATGTTCCTTTTGCGCCGCTTTGAGCGAATAACGATGATTTCGCCCTCATCGATTCCTGGCAAGGTCTGTTCGATATCACCTGTGATGACCTTTCCGATGACCTTAGCGACATCGATTTCAGCAGCACCTTCAACCATAACTTTATTCTTTCATCTTAAATACTGAAATTGGCTGCAAGAAATCGGTAAAAGCACGAGATTTTTATTTTGATATATCTTCAAAATGCGCAATGTCAAGTTTGCTTCAGGTGGGAAGAAAGTCTAAGTTTTGCCACAGCAAGATCCTCGGATAACTTGTTCGATAGCTGCAAGGGGAAGGCAGTTATAGAACATGGGCCCGAGGATTTTGCCCTTTAAGGGCAAGTGCTCACCTTTTAAAACTAATTAAATCTAATTAAATCAACCCGCTGAGATCATCTGGAATCTCACTAGAGCTCAAAAATGAAATGGGATCTAAAAGCTCTTTATCCGTTGGCAAAATGCCAGCCCAAATTCGATCGCGATTTTCTAAATCTCGTTTTGTACGAATTTCGTGCCAGAAAAATGTAGCTTCACGAATACGTTTTGGTGAAACTTCTAAATTAAATAGCGCTTTAAATAATTGTTGAATTGGAGAATTAGAAACGCGCTCGCGGCGAAGTAATTCTGATAGCGCTGCAAGTGATGGCAGACGATTCTCTGCCGCTAATGTGATGACTTCTTCAACCCAACCATCAATAAGTGCAAGTGCAGTTTCTAATTTTTCTAAAGCGGCAGCTTGTCTTGGTGATTCTTCGGGTGTGAATAGGCCATTATTTAGCGCAATAGTGAAACTTTCAGAGCTCTGCGGATTAAATTCTTGACCAGCATCTTCCATGCTGCGCATAGCTTCTTCAGCTTGTCTTTGAATTGCATCTAAATCAATATGGATACCTTTTCCATATTCAGCGATTGCAGCTTTTAGATATGCAACTAACCATGGATTACTTTCAAATAAACGAACTAGCGCAGCTTCGCGAAGTGCGAAGAAGATTGCAATCTCTGTCTCTGGTATATCTAAATCGGTTCCGAATTTACGTAAAACTTGCGGTAAAAGTGAGGGTTTTGCACCTGCGCTGGAAGCAGTAATTGGAAGGGCAGAATCATGTGCACCTTTAGAAGCGCTAGCTAAGGCGCCGATTGTCTGGCCCATCTGAGTTGCCAGCATGCTTCCGATAAAGCCACGTAAAACTTGGCTCATTGGTCCTAATTGCGCTTTTGCAAGTTCTGCAGTTTCGGAAGATTCGCCTTGCATCGCAGCTGTTGCCTCTTCAACTAATTTTGAAACTGCATCTGTTAAACCAATTGCAAGTGGTTCGAAAGTTGAATGCCAACCTTCTAAAGTTATATTTAACCAATCCATCGGACTGATTGCTGCATGATCAGGTGTAACCATTGGAAAGAGCGTTGCTTGATCTAGCCAAGTATTTGCAATTGAGAAAGCTTCCTCACACTTTGCTTGATCATTTGCGCCGATTGGTTGGCTGCCATTTGCTTGAATAAAAGATTTTGCAACTTCGCGAATAACCTCTTTTGGAAGTGCGCCTTGTCCGCCGCCACCAAATAAAGTTGCAGGATTCATAAATCCAAATTGCGGAGCAATCTTTTGAAATTCAGATTGCAACTGGCGCATCATTTCATTTAAATCGAAATTCTCAGGATTCTCTCCATTCCCAAAGTTATTTCCAGAGTTATTTCCCGAATTGTTATTTGCGTTATCTTCGGGTGGGCCAAAGCCAAAAGGTGACATCTGACCCTCCTTTCAATCGCTGCCAGCGCTACCAGATATATGGCTGGCGCGTGTATCCGCTTTCACACTTATGTATCAAGGGTAACGGCCTTGGCCGTTTCTCTATTCCCTCGCTTACCCCCATAAACTACGGGCTATGTCAGCAGCTGCCGCAGCGCTTATCTGGTGGATCGTTCCCGCCGTAGGGCTGATTGGCGCGCTTGGCTATGCCGTCTGGGTTTCTAAATTTAAGAAGAAATATGAGAACGATACTTTGCGTTCTACTAGTGCATTCACGAAATTCCAGAACACCTTTCGCAAGCAGGATTAAGCAGTACCCGGTCTAGACCAGAAGTAACAAGCAGTAAATAGAAGTAACGAGAGAAGAAAAAGGACAGATATGTCGTTTAACAACTTCGGAAACCAATTCGGAAGTAACTTTGGCAATCAATTTAATCGCGACGTCCAAAAGATTCGTCGCAGCCCGCTAGCAATCACTTTAGTTGCTCTTCTTATAGCTGGCGGCATCTTGGTCTCAATCAGCACCTTCTATGCAGATCTACTTTGGTTTAGATCTGTTGGTTATCAATCAGTTTGGCAGACCACCTTATTTACCAAAGCCTCTCTATTTATAGTAGTCGGTCTAATTACGGCGCTGGTGGTTTTACTTAACGTAATGATTGCTTATCGCAATCGCCCAATCTATGCACCGATGGCGGTCGAGGCTGATAATTTAGAACGTTATCGCACTCAGATTGAACCACGTAAAAAATTATTTGCTCTCGGAATTTTTGCTTTTATCTTTTATGTAGGCGGAAGTTCTGCAACACCACTTTGGTCAACTTGGCTGCAGTTTAGAAATGCCACCGAATTCGGAGTAAAAGATCCGCAATATGGTTTAGATATCTCATTCTTCGCATTTAAATTACCGATGTATCAATCAATAATTGGTTGGGCAACATCGACTTTAATATTTGGCTTAATCGCCGCAGTAATTGTGCATTACCTATATTCAGCAATTCGCTTGCCACAACCTGGCCAGAAGTTATCAACCACAGGAGCGGCGCAAGTTCAGCTATCAGTACTGCTTGGATTAATTGTTTTAACAAAAGCTGGTTCATACTGGCTAGATCGCTACGCACTTACCCTTAAAGATGGACGTTTAATTACCGGTCTGACCTATACAGATGTAAATGCAGTGCTCCCAGCTAAAGCGATTCTGGCTGCAATTGCAGTGATCTGCTCGATTTTATTCTTTGCAAATATCGTCCGTAGATCATGGTCGCTGCCAGTAGCAGGCGTTGGTCTACTTTTAGTATCTTCATTGGTAATCCAAACTGCATATCCTGCAATCATTCAGCAGTTCCAGGTAAAACCTTCTGAATCAAATAAAGAGGCGCCATATATTCAAAGAAATATCGAAGCAACTCGCGCGGCTTATGACATCGCGGATGTTGAAATTAAAGATTACAACGCGACTTTAAATGCAAGTGCGGGTCAGCTAACCAATGATGCAAATACCATTTCAAATATTCGTTTGATGGATCCAAATGTGCTTTCAGCGACTTTCCGTCAGCTTCAGCAGATCAAGCCTTATTACACATTTGCCGAGACTTTAGATATCGATCGTTACCAGATCAATAACACTCAGCGAGATGCGGTAGTTGCAGTTCGCGAATTAAATATCGATGGTAACCCAGCACGTAACTGGATTAACGATCACTTGGTTTACACCCATGGATTTGGTTTCGTGGCGGCATATGGAAATGCCGTTGATGCTGATGGTAAGCCAAACTTTATTGTTGGCGATCTGCCACCTACAGCAGGTTTAGGTAAATTCGAACCACGTATTTATTTCGGTGAGAATGTTCCGGATTACTCAATCATCGGCGGAAATTCAAAGACCGATGTCGAATTCGATTATCCAGATGATGCCTCACCAAACGGCCAGAAGAACACCACATATAAAGGTGAAGGTGGCGTTCCAGTAGGAAATCTATTTAATCGTCTGGTATTTACAATCAAGTATCAAGAGCAGCGCATCTTGCTCTCTAATTTGATTAACTCTGAGTCAAAGATTCTCTTTAATAGAAATCCACGTGAACGCGTCTCAAAGGTTGCGCCATGGTTAACACTTGATGGAGATCCATATCCAGCGGTAGTAGATGGCAAGATCAAGTGGATTATTGATGGATACACCACCTCAGCTGGCTATCCATACGCTCAGAAAACCACTCTTTCTGGCTCAACCAGCGATGCGCTAACTGCGAATTCAAATTCAATTACTGCGCAGAGCAATCAGACCATCAACTACATTCGTAACTCAGTTAAGGCGACTGTCGATGCATACGATGGCACTGTCTCGCTTTATGAGTGGGATGTAGCAGATCCAGTTCTAAAGACTTGGGCAAAGGCATATCCAGGCGTTATCAAGCCAAAGAGCGAAATCTCTGAGAAGCTAATGGCGCACTTACGTTACCCAGAAGATCTATTTAAGGTACAGCGCGATATCTTGTCTTCTTATCACGTACAGAATGCATTGGCTTTCTACGGCGGACAGGATTTCTGGCGCGTACCACGTGACCCATCAACATTTGGAGCAAATGCAGCTGCACAACCTCCTTATTACTTAACACTTGAACTTCCTGGTGCAAAGAAGCCAAGCTTCTCACTAACTACACCGTTTGTTCCTCGAGGCGGTCGAGAGAATCTCTCTGCCTTCGCAGTTGTGAATTCTGATCCTGGTCCTGATTATGGAAAGATTTCCGTACTTCAACTACCTCGAAACACAAACGTGGCTGGTCCATCACAGGTTGCGTCAAACTTCGAAGCAAAACCTGAAGTTGCAAACTCACTCTCGCTCCTGCGTCAGGGCGGTTCTGATGTGGTACTTGGAAACTTGCTGACACTTCCAGTTGGAAATGGTCTGCTTTATGTACAGCCTGTCTATGTGAAGGCAACGTCAAATGCTGCTGCATATCCACTTCTGCAGAAAGTTCTTGTCTCATTCGGAGATCAAATTGGTTTTGATGACACTCTTAAGGGTGCACTCGATCAAGTCTTCGGTGGAAACTCTGGAACTCAAAGCGGTGGAGGAAATGTAGATTCAGGTGGATCTTCATCTGATGCATCAAGTGCAATTGCTAGCGCTATCGCTGCATATAAGGATGGATTAGCTGCACTAGCAAAGGGAGATTTCGCTGCATACGATCGCGCACAGAAGCGATTGAAATCAGCTCTCGATGCTGCTGCAAATGCGCAGAAGAAGTAGGTAAATACTTCTCAATTTGGTGGTTTACCTACCTACGATTAGGATTGCTCTACCGACGCGGGGTGGAGCAGCTCGGTAGCTCGCTGGGCTCATAACCCAGAGGTCGTAGGTTCAAATCCTGCCCCCGCTACTAGAACGTGAATGGCCTGTAAGGTTTTAAGAACCTTCCGGGCTATTTCACTTTTTGCCATTACATTGATTTAATTTCGGTATCTCGCAGAGAATAAATGCGTCGGCTAGGCCCATAATACCAACACCGATCTTGCGGTACTTCTGGTGCTGAGCCTTAATCTGGGGGAGAGGATAATCCTGCTTGTCTACCACATTGTCGAGCATGCGAGT
>JALRDT010000088.1 GCA_023262125.1 Candidatus Nanopelagicaceae bacterium
ACGACTGTTCCAGTTGGAGCACGTCTTGGATTAATTGGTACTAGCGGAGCGGCACCAGTCGCAGCACCTGTTGCCCCAAAACCTGCGCCAGTCGTTGCAGCACCTGTGGTTGCTGCGCCAGTTGCCGTTGCACCTGTTGTCTCTGCACCTGCTCCTGTTGCACCAGCAACAGCTGTTACACAACCTACTGATGCATATGTAACTCCCCTCGTTCGAAAACTTGCCAATGAACTAGGAGTTAATCTTGCCAACGTTAAGGGAAGCGGAATAGGTGGACGCATTCGCCGTGAAGATGTTGAAGCTCTAGCAAAGCCTGTAACTCCTACATATTCAGCACCTGTAGCAGCAACTGTTTCAGCTCCTTCTGTTGCTAAGCCAGCTGCAATTGCAGTTTCTCCACTTCGTGGAACAACAGTGACAATGTCTCGGCTTCGTAAAGTTATCGCAGCCAGAATGGTTGAATCACTGCAAGTAAGTGCCCAACTGACAACTGTTGTGGAAGTTGATGTGACAAAGATTTCTCGTCTGCGCGATAAGGCAAAAGCATCATTTGAAGCACGAGAAGGAGTCAAGCTTTCATTCCTTCCATTTTTTGCAGTTGCCGTATGCGAAGCTTTAAAGCAACACCCAGTTGTTAACGCATCTATTGATGGCGAAAATATTGTTTACCACGGCGCAGAGCACCTTGGTGTTGCCGTTGATACCGAACGTGGTTTATTGGTGCCGGTAATTCATAATGCTGGTGACTTAAATATGGGTGGCATCGCGAGAAAGATTTCAGATTTAGCCGCACGCACTCGTGATAACAAAGTTACTCCAGATGAATTAGGCGGCGGCACATTTACTTTGACAAATACTGGTTCACGTGGCGCGCTATTTGATACTCCAATTATTAATCAACCACAGGTCGCAATTCTTGGTCTTGGTTCAGTAGTTAAGCGACCAATGGTTGTTAAAGGCGCTGATGGCGGCGAGACTATTGCGATTAGATCAATGGTTTATCTTGCACTTTCATACGATCATCGCATCGTAGATGGCGCAGATGCGGCACGATTCTTAGTTACTCTTAAAGATCGCCTTGAATCTGGCAACTTTGAAGCAGAACTAGGACTATAAGTCTTGCAACGCATAGCTATCACCGGTGCCTCCGGGTTGATCGGAACCGCATTAGTCGGAAAGTTAAAGAGCGATGGCTATACCGTGCAACGACTTGTTCGTCGTCCTACTGTTTCTCCAGAGGAAATTTTCTGGAACCCTGCCCAATCTGAAATTGATTTAGATTCCCTAGCTGGTGTTGATGCAGTTATCCACTTAGCTGGAGCTGGAGTTGGCGATAAGCGATGGACCAAGAAATATAAATCTGAAATTTTAAATTCGCGTCTACTTGGTACCACAACTATTGCAAATGCGGTTTCACAAGTAAAACCAAAAGTATTTATCTCATCTTCTGCTATCGGGTGGTATGGAGAAACCGGAAATCGCGCAGTAATCGAAAGCGATCGCGGAGGCGATGATTTTCTATCTGCAGTTTGCCGTGAATGGGAAGCTGCAGCAGATTTAGCCGGAGATGTTCGTACTGTAAAAATTCGCACCGGTTTAGTTTTAGATCCTACCGGTGGCGCTCTCGGCAGAATGCTTCCGCTATTTCGTTTTGGTTTGGGCGGAAAACTTGGAAATGGCAAGCAATGGTGGTCTTGGATAACACTTCACGATCACCTTCGTGCTATTGAATTCTTAATGGAAAATAACCAGATCTCTGGTGCCGTTAATTTAACCTCACCAAATCCAGTCACTAACCAAGAATTTACCTCAGCCCTGGCTCGCGCATTACGTCGTCCAGCGCTATTTCCCGCACCTGCATTTGCTCTAAAAGCTGCCTTGGGTGGATTTAGTACTGAAATTCTGGGATCAAAGAAAGTTTTACCTGGTGTATTGCAAGATGCGGGATTTAATTTTGATTTCCCACATATTGGTCCTGCGCTAGATGCGTTGGCTAATTAATGTTTCAGCAGCTCTTCTTCCAGATTTAAGCGCTCCATTTTGTGAAGGCGATTCACGCCAATCACCTGCAACGAAAATATTTTTATCAATTCGAACATTATTTGCCAATCTCTTACCAACTCTTGCAAGCGGTAGCGCTGCTGGAATTTCGTATTTAGCAAGTAATTCCCAGTGTTGGGTACTAGTTCCCCACATTGCAGATAAATGGCGACGGACTTCTGATTCTGATGCGCGTTGAATTGTCGAAGTCGAAATTAAGTGGCGGCCTACCGGAGCATAACTTTCAACCATATTGCTAATTACTATCGAGTTAACAACTGGTCCTGCCTGCATTCCATCTAAAAGTAAGTATGGGTTATCTGATGGTGAAGAATCAGGTACGTGGTACCAGGTTGTACATCCAACCATTGGCGGTACTTCCTCAATATCCAGTAGTTGCGCTGCAATATTTGCATCGGTAGCAACAATCAACGATTCAAACTCAATTTTTCCGGCGCTTGTTTTTAGATATCCATCTTTTATTACATCTACTCGTACATCGAATCTAATATCAGAAATTTCGGCTGCTAATGTTGACGCCAATGTACCTGCACCATTTGCAGGCAAACCCGGTCGGCCAGTTACAAAGGAATTGATTAACTCTTTTCCCACCGAAGCTTCAACCTCTGCAGGATCACATAGAAAAACTCCGGTTAAAAATGGTCTAAGTACCCGATCGTATGTTTTTCCGAGAGACTGAAGTTGCGCTGCAACAGAAATTCCCGACTTTGGAGATTTAGTCAGGTAGCTGATCAAACCAATCTTTTCTTTTATTGAACCAGTACTGGAATTTAAGGCGCTGCCTAAATGATGGCGTGGATCTCCTAAGAAACTCTCTTTTCCTTCAATAGTGATAGCTACAGCTCTTGGAGCTTCAATAAAATCAATTTTTTCAATAACTTCTAATTGCTTCAACTCTGGATAATTTGCATTTATTAATTGAAAACCTCTATCAAGTAGAAAGCCATCAACTACATCTGTTGCAACTCTGCCACCTGCGCGATCTGATGCTTCAAGCAATGTAACTTCTTTGCCCGCTTTTTCTAAAGTCAGCGCCGCATTTAGACCGGCCAAGCCAGCGCCAATAACGACCGTGCTCACTTGAAATTCCTTGCTTGATCAATAATTTCAGCTACTTGCAGAACTAATGTTTTTGAAAGTGGAAGTTGGCCGTTTCCTTGGAGGAAATTACTCATCTGTTCGTAGAAAGATTGATAATTACCAGGCACAGCTAGAACTTCTGTAATTTCGGAGCCCCTGTGTAGCTCAATTTTTGAACGTTTATCTCCATCAACATAATTACCAGAGCGCAGCAAAGCTTCTTGCGGATCTAATTCATTGACCACTAATGCGCCTTTATCGCCTAACAACCTAATCCTTGGACCAGGCGCCCCTGAAATTGCGCTAGCTGCAAGAGAGGAAACGCAACCAGTGTCATGCTCTAAAACTAAAAGCACATCATCATCAGATGCACCGCGAACTGATTGAATTTTGGCATATTTTAATTTTGCTGGTCCGAAGCAATCTATTGCAGTTGAAACTAAGTGGGATTGAAGATCTAAAAGTAAACCCCCACCTTGGGCTGACGAAGTCTGCTCTCGCCAAGATTGAGCAGCTAAATCTGGACGCCATCTTTCAAATCTTCCATCAAAACGATGTGGGGTACCAATTAACTCTAAATTACTCTTAATTGTTAAGGTGTCGCTATCCCAAAGTCGATTATAGAAAACAGTAATTGGAACATTCTTACTCTCTGCATAATTAAAAAGCTCTCGAGTTCCGGCCAATGTAGTTGCCATTGGTTTATCAACCACCACCGCTACACCAGCATCAATTGCTGCCTTTGCATTTACCTCATGAGCTGTGTTGACAGATGCAACAACAGCTAGATCCAACTTCTGTGACAAAAGTTCGTTTGAATCTGAACATATAAGTGCATTTGGAAAATCGGCTCTGGCTTGTGACGCACGTTCAGGATTTGTAGTTTGGATAGCCACAATTTCCATGCCGGCAAGATTGATAAGGGGTGCATGAAATACTCTTCCAGCAAGCCCATAACCAAAAATGCCGACGCGCATAATTAATCAGCTAATTTAGCTGGCCACCAAATTCGTTTTCCGAGAATGTGAACTAACGCAGGCACTAATAGCGATCGGACCACCAATGTATCTAGTAATACACCGAACGCAACTGCAAAGGCGATTTGAGCAAGAGCAACAAGAGGCAAAACGCCAAGCACTGTGAAAGTTGCAGCTAAGACCACACCAGCAGAAGTGATAACTCCACCGGTGACAGTCACACCTTTAATTGTTCCTGCCTTAGTGCCTAGTTTTAACGCCTCTTCACGTACGCGCGTCATCAAGAAGATGTTGTAGTCGATACCAAGCGCTACCAAGAATACGAATGTAAATAATGGGAACGAGGTATCTGCGCCTGGGAAATTGAAGATGTTATTAAAGACGAATGCCGATACACCTAATGTTGCAGCGAATGAGAGCACTACTGTAACCAGCAGGATTAGCGCTGCCACGATGCTTCGAAGTAGCAACGCGAGAATCACGGCAATGATCAACAAAACAATTGGAATAATCAAATTACGATCACGTTCTGATGCAACATCAACATCGTAGAAAGTTGCACTGATACCGCCAACTAAAGCAGCATCATCAATTGCATGTGCTGCGTCGCGAATCTGCGGTACTAACGCTCTACCAGCGTTTGAATCGGCAGGAACTTCTAAAGTTGCATCCAAAACGATACGACCGCCATTTTCAATTACTGTCGGGTTGGCAGGATCTAATATTTCTGGTGTAACAGATGCAACTCCATCAATCTTGCTCAAATGTTGGGCCGTAAAGATAGCGTTGTTAAGCAAAACAATGACGGCATTCTGTATCTGTTCAAAAAGAATAAAGTCAGTTTTTTTCACGGCAGAGGGTCATTTGCTAGTGCCGATGCGCAAGGCTATCACATTGCGGTTAGTGGAGCATCGGCAGAGACGCTGACAGCGAAGCACGTCGTTATCGCCACCGGTTCCATTCCTCGTGAATTACCTGGTGCACCATTTGATGAGAAGCAGATTCTGTCAAACATAGGCGCATTGGCCATAGATGCAGTGCCTAAACGATTAGGCGTTATTGGTGCGGGTGTGATTGGTTTGGAAATGGGTAGCGTGTGGCGTCGTTTAGGTTCAGAGGTCACCATACTTGAAGCCATGCCGGTATTTTTAGGCGCTGTCGACGAGACCGTTGCCAAAGAAGCGCACAAGCTCTTCCTGAAGCAAGGTCTCGCGATAGAGATGGGTGTAAAAATTGGCGCCATCAAGAACGGTAAAGAAGTCAGTGT
>JALRDT010000125.1 GCA_023262125.1 Candidatus Nanopelagicaceae bacterium
ATACCAATTACCAGCGCTGATGCTGAAACTAGTAGGTTAATTGGATCTGCAAAATTTACTTTTGAATCAATCCAAATACGTGCACCCAGAATGCCGATCATGCCGAATAACGCAGTTCCTGCGCCACCAAGTGCGCCTACTGGAGTTGCACTCAAAATCGCGCCAAATTTAGGTACAAGACCTAACAAAATCGCACCCAAACCTGCAATCCAATATGCAGCAGTTGAGTAAACGCGAGTTGCAGCCATTACACCGATATTTTCTGCGTAAGTAGTAGTTCCAGAACCGCCACCGAAACCAGCGACAGTTGTAGCTACGCCATCTGCAAAGAGCGCATCGCCCATTACATCATCGAGATCTTTACCAGTCATTGTGGCAACTGCCTTAACGTGTCCGACATTCTCAGCAATCAGAACTAGGACCACTGGCAAGAAGAGCACGATGGCACTTCCAGAAAATGTAGGAGTAGTGAAGTCAGGTAGCGCGAACCACTTTGCAGCCTTTACGCCATCAAAATTAACATCACCTCGAACAGCTGCGAAGATATATCCGATTGCAATTCCTAAGAAGATGCTGATTCGAGACATAAAACCTTTTGAGACTGCTGCAATAACACCGATAGATGCAAGTGTCACAACTGCAACTTCAGGGCCAGCTGCAAAATTATTCTTAGCTGCTCCCGAGAGATTTAGACCAATCAACATAACGATGGTTCCGGTTACAACTGGAGGTAGCATCACGGTGATCCAATTTGTTCCAGCGGCTTTAACAACCAAGCCAACCAGCGCAAGAATTACACCAGTCACGACTACGCCGCCAAGTGCTGCGCCAAAATTCTTATCTGCACCCATCGCTGCCGCAATCGGAGCAAGAAATGCAAACGAAGATCCCAGATAACTCGGAACTCGATTCTTGGTAATGATCAGGAACAACATAGTTCCGATACCTGAGAAGAAGAGCGTGGTGGTTGGAGGGAATCCGGTAATAATTGGAACTAAGAAAGTTGCTCCGAACATTGCAGCGATATGTTGTAAACCAACGCCAATAGTGCGTGGCCAAGTTAAACGTTCGTCAGTTGAGACCACATCTCCGGCGGAGACTGATTTTCCGTCGCCATGGAGCTTCCAGCTAAGAAGAGACATCAATGTCCTTTCATTTAAGTGTGGGGAAGGACCCCTCAAGGGTAGGCGTGGTGGGCAGGCTCACAGGCGCACGCCACGCCTGAAAGTGGCATTTCTCGATATATCTGGTTACATTACGGCTCGATATATCGAAACGATATATCCCCGAACGGGCCAATTAATTTCAATAATTAGATTTAAGGAAATAGAGGCGAAGTAGATGCGAAGCCGTGCTGAGACCCTGGAGTTCACACTCCTTGGCCTTCTTAGCCAATCGCCGCTTCATGGTTATGAAATCCGTAAACGCTTAAGTGCAATCTACGGCCCATTTAGAGCGCTCTCTTTCTCTGTGCTTTATCCGCAACTTCGTCGAATGTTAGAGGCAGGGCTAATTGCAGAGCGTGTCGATGAAAGCACTCGTCGCTCTCGCATCATTTATAACATCACCAAAGCTGGAGAGAAGAAGTTTGCTCAATTAACAGATTTAGTAAATCCAGAATCATGGGAAGACGATGGCTTTGAAGCGCGCTTTGCCTTCTTTGGTGCCACATCGTCAAATAGCCGAATAAGAATTCTTGAGGGACGCCACCGTCGCCTCAAGGAGAAAGCCGAATTACTTCGCGGTGAATTGGAACGCGATGGAATGGGGCTAGATAAATATCTAGAGGAGTGGCGACGTCACTCTCTGGAATCAGCCGAGCGAGAGATTGCTTGGTTGGAAGAGTTGATTCGAACTGAGAGGAAATAATGACAATCAATACCGCTTCTGGTGATATCCGCGTTGCCATCGTTGGCGTCGGTAACTGCGCCAATTCATTGGTGCAAGGCGTTGAATATTACAAAGATGCAAAGACAGATCAGGAGATTCCTGGATTGATGCACGCTGTTGTTGGTGGATACCACATCAATAACGTTAAGTTTGTTGCAGCATATGATGTTGATGCAAAGAAGGTCGGCTTAGATCTTTCTGATGCAATCTGGGCATCAGAGAACAACACAATTAAATTTTGCAATGTGCCAAAGAGCGGCGTAATTGTCGAACGTGGCAAGACTCTTGATGGACTTGGTCGCTACTATCGCGAAACCATCCAAGAATCATCAGCACCAGAGATCGATATTGTGGCATCGCTCAAAGCACACAAAATTGATGTTTTGGTCTGCTATTTACCAGTAGGTTCAGAAGAGGCAGCTAAGTTCTATGCGCAGTGCGCAATTGATGCCGGTTGCGCATTCGTAAACGCACTTCCAGTATTTATCGCATCTGATCCTGTATGGGCAAAGAAATTCGAAGACGCTGGCGTTCCAATCGTTGGCGATGACATCAAGTCACAGGTAGGCGCAACTATCACTCACCGCATCATGACCAAACTCTTCCAGGATCGTGGTGTGCACGTTGATCGCACTTACCAATTAAATGTTGGTGGCAACATGGACTTTAAGAATATGCTCGAACGTGATCGCCTTGAATCTAAGAAGATTTCAAAGACAAATTCTGTAACTTCACAGCTTGATTACGATCTAGGTGACAAGAATGTTCATATCGGTCCATCAGATTACATTCCTTGGCTAGATGACCGTAAGTGGGCATATGTTCGCTTGGAGGGTCGCGCATTTGGCGATGTGCCGCTAAATCTTGAATACAAGCTAGAAGTTTGGGATTCACCAAACTCTGCCGGTGTAATCATTGATGCGCTACGTTGCGCAAAGCTTGGTTTAGATCGCAAGATTGGTGGCGCATTACTTTCACCATCTTCATACTTCATGAAGACCCCACCAACTCAATACACCGATGAAGCTGCAAGAGATAAGACCGAAGCATTTATCAACGGTAAGTTGGAGCGCTAATTAACTGCACTAGTAATACTTAGAAATAACAAAAGCCCCGATTAATATCGGGGCTTTTGCCTTATCCCTCACGGAGAGTTGAGGGCTAAATCGTCGCGCTTTCATCAGTGCGACGAAGGTGTAGATAGCCTGCAACTGTTAGTAGCAACATCAAAATGCCACCAATCAATGCAACTCCCGCTGAAAGTTTTGCAATCTGACCGAACTGCCAGAATGCATATGAGAATCCAAGTAATCCAGTTAAAGTATTGCCCATAAACAGAGACATACGTTGACCTTCTAGTTTGGCAACTTCTGCTGCCAGGGCAGCATCATTTGGATTAGCGCGAAGTTGTGCGCTCTTTGCCATATATTCACTAGAAACTTCTTCGTAAACTTTTCCGCCGGCGATACCTTTCATATGAACTGAGATGTAATGATCTGCGTAGGTCTTTGCCATATCTCCGTTAGACATTAATTGACCTGCATACTTGAGCATCGCCTTTTGGTCCTCATCAGGTAGTGCCATTAAAGAACCACTATCAG
Source organism: Candidatus Nanopelagicaceae bacterium (assembly GCA_023262125.1). Next base: position 3,492 of record JALRDT010000125.1, read on the forward strand.
CTTCTGGGAAGTAAACTTTTTGAACTACAAGTGCATCAGAAACATTCTTGTCTGCAAAGTTATATCCAAAGTTAAGTAATCCTGCGATAATGAATAGAAAAACAGTTAATCCAGCACCCATAATGGTGACTATCTTGTCGAATGTTCGACGCTTCATGATTCTCTCCTAAATCAGTAAATACTTCTTTTTTTCTTCTTGTTCACTTCTTTGAGAACAGTTGAAGTATTTACCTAAAAAGAGGTAGAAGAGATGAAAATGGCGAGTGCTAACCCCGTTGTGATTGTGATTTAAAGATCAGTAGAAAGTGCTGGCACTTATAAATGGCGAGTACAAATTGATTGGCCATCTGGACCAACTTCAAAATGTTCGCAAGGTAAATGTAATTTTTCCCAAGCTTTGTCACCATAATGTGTGCGATATGCGAGAGCGAGTAGAACTCTCACATTTGTTTCGCCATCTGATTTGATGCCAAAAGCTTTAGCGGATCGGCTAACTGTATTTTCGACTACCTTCTCAGTATGTGATGTTTCGCGCGCAATAGCTGCGTTTGACTTTCCTTCGCAGAGTAATTCAAGAACTAGACGCTCAAATGGGGTCAGGTCTCTCATCTGGATAGTGATATCCGTTGCCATCTTTTCGCTCTCCGTACGATCGATTACCCTCCTATCTTCTCACTATTTCGACCTTTAGGATGTCTCTCATGGCTGAAATTTTGACGATGTTGGAGAACCAGGTACTCAGCATCTCCTTTAATCGCGCTGAAAAAATGAATGCTATCACTCGCAATATGTATGGAGAGCTCGCTAAGGAACTTAATACAGCTGATCAAGAATTCGGAATTCGAGCGGTAATTATTACTTCAGAAGGAGATCATTTTACTGGTGGCAATGACATCACAGATTTCTTAGAGCATCCACCTACTTCTGATGATTCGACAGTCGCAGCATTTTTAGCTGCGATACATAATTTTTCAAAACCACTCATAATTGCTGTTAAAGGAAATGCAGTTGGCGTAGGAACAACTATGTTGTTACACGCAGATATCGTTGTTGCATCACAAAATTCTAAGTTTTCGCTTCCATTTACCTCACTAGGTTTAGTTCCTGAAGCAGGCTCTTCATTCTTACTTCCTCGAATGATTGGTCATCACCGAGCAGCAGAGTTATTCTTTACTGGAGATACTTTTGATGCAGAATTTGCGCAAGAGATTGGTATTGTGAATTACGTAGTACCAAACACAAATGGCGCTTACGAAAAAGCACGAGAAATTGCGCTAAAAATCGCAAAGCAACCACCACAAGCAATAATCAATACAAAAGCATTGATGAAAGCGAATGTACATGATGCAGTATCGGCTGTCATGAAAGCAGAATTTGAAATTTTCGCATTAGCGCTGCAATCCGAAGAGGCTAGAGGCGCATTTATGCAGTTCCTAAATCGAAAGCGAGATAAGTAAATGTCATTAGCTGGAAAACGTGTCTTCATCACAGGTGGATCCCGAGGTATCGGACTTGAGATTGCTAAGCGAATTGCTAGAGATGGTGCAAAAATCGCGATTGCAGCGAAAACTGCAGAGCAAAATCCAAAACTTCCCGGAACAATTTTCACAGCCGCGACGGAGATAGAGGCAGCAGGGGGCGAGGCGTTGCCATTAATCACCGATATTCGTGATGAAAATGCGATTTCTGCCGCTGTCAACGAAGCTGCAGCCAAGTTTGGCGGCCTTGATATCCTCATTAATAATGCTTCCGCAATCAATTTAACTAAAACCGAAGCGACTCCAGCAAAACGCTTTGATCTGATGTTCGATGTAAACGTAAGAGGTACATTCTTGGCATCACAGGCGGCGATACCGCATCTACGTGATGGCGTAAATCCACACATTCTCACACTTTCACCGCCGCTTTCAATGAAGGAGAAATGGTTTAAGAATCACTTGGCATACACCATGTCCAAATATGGAATGAGTATGTGCGTTTTAGGCATGAGCGGAGAATTTAAAAGAGAGGGAATTGCAGTTAATGCACTCTGGCCGGCAACTGCCATTGATACGGCGGCACTTGCCATGATTCCAGGCATTGATACAAATTTCTGCCGCAAACCAGAAATTATGGCTGATGCTGCATATGTAATTTTAAATCGTGATTCTAAGCTCAACACCGGAAATTTCTATGTAGACGAAGAAGTTCTACGCGAAGAAGGCGTAACTGAATTTGATCATTACTCAGTAGTGCCAGGCACTAAAGATCTCTTGAAGGATTTCTTTTTAGATTAGAATCTATCCATGCCATTCGAGCTGGAACTAAATAGCATCAATCAAATTAAAGACTCGGAAAGACGTGGTAAAGCATCTGATCTTTTCTGGCCATGGTGCGGTGCAAATGTTTCAGTTCTAGCGATCTCTTATGGCGCATTCTTTCTAGGTTTTGGTATAAATTTCTGGCAAGCAACATTAGCTGCATTTATCGGAACCGTTCTTTCATTTCTCTTAGTTGGATTTAGTTCTTTGGCAGGTAAGAAAAATAGTGTGCCAACTATGATTCTTAGCCGAGCCACCTTTGGAGTTAAAGGCAATCTAGTTCCGGGGTTTCTCTCCTATTTAGTATTTGTAGGTTGGGAGACCGTGCTGGTTTCAACGGCTACTTTGGCAACCGGAACGGTATTCGAACGCATCGGATCAATAGATCGAAATTCAGCGATGTCGCTTGGATTTTTGGTTGCGGTGTCATTAACTATTGCAGGCGGAGTGCTCGGCCATAAGGTAATTATGCAGATGCAGAAATGGATCTCTCTAATTACTTTGATTGCTACCGCAATTTACATCTCACTCACCATTAATGAAATTAATTGGAATTTAATCAGTGCTACCGATGGTGGTTCCATAGCTGGTTTTATTGGCGCTGTTATATTTGCAATTACCGGAATTGGTTTGGGTTGGGTTAATGGCGCAGCCGATTACTCCCGTTACTTACCTCGAAATACAAAGAGCGGTGCTGTAGTTGGCTGGACAATTTTCGGAGCCTCACTTGCACCGATTTTGATGGTCACTTACGGAGCAGCGCTAGCTGGTAGTTCTCAATCACTTTATGAAAGCGTTGCAATAGATCCAGTTGGTGCAATCACAAATATCTTGCCAACTTGGTTTCTAATCTTCTTCGCGCTAATTGCAATTCTCGGTTTAATCGGCGGTGCAATTTTAGATTTGTATTCATCAGGTCTAACTCTGGTGGCAATCGGGGCGCCAATTAAGCGCCATATGGCTGCTTGGCTGGATGCTGTAATTATGTTGATTGGAACAATTTATGTCGTCTGGTTTAGCGAGAATTTCCTGCTACCTTTTCAAGGATTTCTGATCACAATCGGAGTGCCGCTTGCAGCTTGGTCAGCA
>JALRDT010000005.1 GCA_023262125.1 Candidatus Nanopelagicaceae bacterium
AATGCCTACCTTACAGGGCTTTCAAATACTAAGAAGTAGTGCAAAACTTGTCGTAAGCAGTTTCTACCGAAAAGAGGCAGTGAGAATGAACTCAGATGTTGATTTCGCAGTAGCTGCTTGGCATGAAGGCGGTACATGGAATCTAGAGATTCTGCCTGACCCATATAACCTCGCTTCAGTAATTAAGGAATTACAAAATCACCAGACAAACGGTGGTGCGCTTGCGCTTATTGCGATCGATGAAGAATTTTTTATATTAGTTCGAGTTCTTGGTACTCATATCAGTATGTTTATAAGTGATGTGACTTGTGCTCTTGATTATGAGGTTGCTTCAGAATTTTTAGAGATTGCAGATTTGCCATCTCCTGAAGATGATGACGAACCACTTCCAGGTGGACACATGGACATAATTACAGATTTAGGTATGGGTCATATGGAATTGGAAGCGCTATGTGATGACACTGATTTATTTCCAGATGAACAATTAGAAGCAATTGCAAAACGACTTGGTTTTTCAGAAGAATTCGTTGAGCTTTTAGAGTTATGAAATATGAAGAAGCGATGGCGAAAGCCATCGAATTAGCGCGCGCTGCCGCATCTGCTAGTGGAGACGTTCCGGTCGGTGCCATTGTTTTAAATAAAAATAATGAAGTCATTGCAACAGGCGCTAATCAAAAAGAGATGTCACATAACCCTGTGGCACATGCTGAAATGATTGCCATACAAAAAGCTACATCAGCAATAGGTAATTGGCGATTAGATGATTGCACCTTGGTCGTAACACTTGAACCGTGTGCAATGTGTGCTGGCGCAATAGCACAAGCAAGAATTCCTAGATTAATTTTTGGTGCTTGGGATGAAAAAGCAGGCGCAGTTGGTTCTCAATGGGATTTATTGCGAGATCCGAGGCAATTGCATAAACCCGAAGTTATCGCAGGTGTAATGGCAGAGGAATGCGCAGCTTTGCTTGCGGAATTCTTCCAGGAGAAGCGCTAATTATTAGTGAAGTAATTCGTAATTTGGATTAAGAATTGTTAGCAAGCCATCAATTTCGCCAACCATACCTTCTGCACGAAGTTGCGCACCAACATCTAGACCAGCAAGTGAACGACGGCCTATGAATTGCAAGGTGATACCGCCAGTTTCATCCCACATTTCAACTTCCAACATTGGTGCTTGATTTGCAGGTGAGGTGCGAATTGCAGTTACTCGCCCTTGTACATGGGCGCGCTTACGCCAAATAACTTCACCAATTTTGATTACCTTTTCAGAGTAATGGCTAACAGGTTCGAGGTTGGCAGGCGGAACCATGCGCTTTGCTGGCTCTCCAATAGTCGCAGTTGATACTTTTTCCTTCACATCTGTTTGTTCTTGGACATCTAAAGTCCCGCCATCTAATAACTTAGCAACATCGAAAGGAATAATCGTTGCTACGACTCGTGGCAATTGTGAAATAGGTGAAGCAATTTGTTCTGCAGTTTGGTCATGAAGAATTCTTCCGAGAACTCTTGAATATGAGCGACGCGGCAATAACAAGGTTAATTCATGATTGCCATCTGCAGTAGCTCGAATTGAATAATCTAAAGCAGCGTTTGCCAATCTACGGTCAGGGCAATCAATTAATTCAAGTGAAACATCTGAAAGTGCAGGAGTTACTGCCCATGCTTTCTGAATATCATCTGCACGGCGGTCATCAATTACAAAGTGAACTGCTTTTAATGTGTGTGGGTTCAAACTGCGTGCATATCGAACCGCACCTACAGTTGCAAGGTCAACGTTATCAACTAAAACAGTTACATCATGACGAGCAATTGAAGTAGCACGTGTGCGCTCTTGCGCAAGTGAAAGCACCGCTTGCTCGCGTACATATCTACTGTTTAAGCGAAGCAAAGAAACAACTGCGATTGGAGCAATTAATAGAATAATCCAAGCGCCTTCAGTGAATTTAACTATTGAGAAAATTATTACAACAACTAGTGAAACTGATCCGGCAATAGTGTTGATTACATATTTAGTGCGCCAGTTATCTGACTTGTTTCGCTTTGCATGGCGCGCCATTCCAAATCCAGCCAAAGTAAATCCGGTAAATACTCCAAGTGCATAGAAAGCCACTAGATGTTCGACAGATGCACCAGTAGTTACCACGAAAATTACAGCACCGACTGCTAAGAAGATAATGCCATTTGAAAAGGCCAATCTATGGCCGCGTTTTGTTAATTGCTTTGGCAGGAAGCCATCTGTGGCTACGAAATTACAAAGAATTGGAAAAGCTGAATATGTAGTGTTTGCGCCCGCAAAGAGAATTAATGTCGTTGCAAATTGCACATAGATGTACCAGAAATTGCCGAATGGCCCATCTCCCATAACTGATTTAGCTATTTGTGAAATAACAGTCGGGGATCCTGATTCATAAGGAAGGGCATAAAGCTTGTGAGCAAACCAAGAAACTCCAAGGACTAATGAACCAAGGAGAATCGACATAATTATCAGAGTCTTTTTGGCATTTTTCGCTTCTGGTACTTCAAAGAGCGCAACGCCATCAGAAATAGCTTCAAGGCCAGTAAGTGATGATCCGCCATTTGCAAAAGCGCGAAGCAATATGAATATTGCGGCTGCGCTTAGCAATCCTTGTTCAGTGCCTATGGTTACAGCACCTTCTTGGTTTGTTGAAAGCTGTTCAAGCGAACCATTAAATACTTTGTAAAGACCAACAATGAAAACTACATACATGCCGATGATAAATAAGTAAGTAGGCGCAGCAAATGCTTTACCAGCCTCTTTAACGCCTCTTAAATTTCCATAGGTTAAGAAAGCAATTACAAAGAGAACCATCTCAACTTTGTAAGGTTCAAGGTTAGGAAATGTTGAGATAATCGCAAGTACGCCAGCAGATGCTTGAACCGCTAAAGTAACGATGTAATCAAGCATCAGCGCCACCGCTGCAATGATTGAAGTGGTTGGTCCAAAATTATCTCTAGAGACTATATAGGCGCCGCCAGTTTTTGTGTAAACATCGATCACATTTGTGTAAGAAAGTGTGATGATGGTCAGAATTATTAAGACTACAAATGTAAGCGGCATTAATAAGGTAAAGGCAGCTAAACCGAAAGCTGGCAATAAGGCAATGAGAATCTGTTCTGAACCATATGCCGAAGAGGAGATGCAGTCAGAAGAGAGAATGCCAAGGGCATAACGTTTCTTCAATCTCTGATGGCTAAGGGTATGGCGATTTAGCGGACCGCCCAACATGCGCTTCTTAATTTTGTAAGAAAGCGGATCATTTACATGTGCGTGATCTTTTAATGCGACTGGCGCAGGTGCGCCATCCGTCCAAGATTTAGCCATAACAGGTTTAATGATAGACCGCTTTTATCGGTTTCTACTAAATCTAATAAATCTACTAATTCTGGTATCTCAAAGGTATGCTCTTTTCATGCGTACCGAGTTATTTATCGACGGCAAATGGGTAAAAGGTAGTTCCACTACACCTGTCTACGACCCCGCAGATGGATCAGTAATTGCAGAAGTTCATCTTGCAAATGATCAACTTTGCGAAGCAGCAATAACTGCTGCGCATAATGCACAAGCTGATTGGGCAAAAACTGCACCTCGAGTTCGCGCAGAAATTTTACGAAAAGCATTTGAAATTATGGTTGCAGAAACTGAAACTATTGCAACTTTGATTTCTAAAGAAAATGGCAAAGCAATGCCAGATGCTCGCGGTGAAGCAGCATATGCAGCAGAATTTTTCCGATGGTTTTCAGAAGAGACGGTTCGCGTTGAAGGCGATTTCCGTAAATCACCATCTGGCGATAAGAGAATTTTGGTTACACATCAACCAATTGGTGTTTCTCTATTAATCACTCCGTGGAATTTCCCAGCAGGTATGGCAACTCGAAAGATTGGCCCAGCAGTCGCCGCAGGTTGCACCATGATTTGTGCCGAGGCAAATCGAATATGCAGCCCAAGCGCATAGCCCGCCGGGGCAAGTGCTGACAGTCGGGCCAATCCCATGTCCAGACCGATTGCACGTGCCATATCTCCGTCCTTCATACCGTTACACTGCCACCAA
>JALRDT010000026.1 GCA_023262125.1 Candidatus Nanopelagicaceae bacterium
TGCGTATCCCTCTAGAAGGCGGAGGTCGCCTAGTAGTCGAACTAAACGCAGAAGAAGCGGCCAACTTGGGAAGTTGCCTTCAAGCTGCAGTTCAATTGATTAAGAAGTAATCAAAAAGCGTTATATTCGCGCGCATGCTAACTTTTAAGCGCGCAGAGAAGCTATCCAAAAAAGCAGCTCAAATCTTCTTGCCAGTAATTGATGGCAAGGCCGCCGCACCAGAATTAGCAAAACTTTTCCAATTAAATTTTGAAGATGAATTGGCTTTCTTTGCACCTAGCGATAAACCTTTAAAAGCTGGAGAAATTTTTGAAATCCCAGTCAGTGCAGAAGGTTACAAATGTGAACGTTTGGCATTTGTTTCGTTAGGAAAAGCAAGTGCATCCGAACTTAGACAAGCTGGTGCTGCAGTCGGACGAAAACTTCGCGGCAAGAGCGATGATGTTTATCTTCACTTGGATTTGAAAAAAGATGAAACAAAAAGTTTTCTAGTTTCAGCTAATTTGGGAAATTTTACTTGGAATTTAAAGAGCGACGCTAAAACGTTTACTTCGAATATAGAAGTTAGAAATGGTGAAATTGAAGTATTAAAAAGTGCGCAGTTAGTTTCAGTTGCTGTAAATCGCGCTCGCCAATTAATTCATACGCCATCAAATATCAAAAATCCAGAATGGATAGCGCGTCAAGCCAAGAAATACGCTAATGGTGCAAGAGTTGAAATTAAATCTGGAGCTGCATTAAAGGAATTTGGGGGATTAAGAGCTGTTGGTGGATCCTCCCCTAAGCCAGGTCCACGATTTATACAAATGACTTATACGCCGCGCAAGTCTGGTGCAAAACATATTGTGTTAGTAGGTAAAGGAATTACTTACGATACTGGCGGAATCTCTTTGAAACGTCCGTACGACATTATGATTCCGATGAAAAGCGACATGTCCGGAGCGGCAGCTTGCTTAGCAGTAATGAGCGCATTAAAAGATATTAAAGCTAATGTAAAAGTAACTGCATTACTTATGTGCGCTGAGAATGCAATTTCAGCTACTGCGCAAAGACCTGGTGACGTAATCACTCATTACGGCGGCAAAACCGTAGAAGTCCTAAATACAGACGCCGAAGGCCGTTTAGTATTAGCAGATGGCTTGGCATACGCCGTCAAAAATCTGAAACCTGATTATTTGGTTGATATTGCAACGCTAACCGGTTCGGCAACTCTTGGACTTGGCAAACAATACGCTGCCCTATATTCAAGAAACTTAAAGTGGATTAAAGAGCTTAGAACTGCTGGAGATATTTCTGGAGATCGAGTTTGGCATATGCCTTTGATTGATGATTATGAAAGTGCGCTCCAATCAGATATTGCAGATATCAATCACACGGCTGATAAAGGTGATTTCAATGCAGGTTCGGTAACGGCGGCGCTCTTCTTGGAGCAATTTGTTGATGGAGTTAATTGGGCACATTTAGATATTGCTGGTGTTGGTCGCGCAGAGGCAGACTCTGGTGAAAATCCAAAAGGTGGCACCGGTTGGGGAGTGCGTTTACTCCTTGAATGGATTGGAACATTTAAGTGAAATTTGATGCAGCGCAATTCTCAGATAGTTATATTCCAGAAGATCCACATCAGGTTCTTGCTCGCGAAAAGGGAATCGAACTTGGTGTCATAGATGCAACCCCCGGATCTGGCGCATATCTTCGTTTTGTAGCTTCACTACTTTCTGCGCAATCGGTCGTAGAAATCGGAACCGGCTCTGGCGTCGGAACTCTCTGGTTACTGAAAGGCATTATGAGCTCGGGAGTGATTACAACTATTGATCCAGAGGTTCAACATATCCAAATTGCTAAACAAGTTTTGATTGATGCAGATATTGCACCGAATCGCTATCGATTAATTACAAGTGATTATTTGGAAGTTATGCGCAAACTGGCTGATCGGGCATATGACTTAGTTGTGTTCAGAGGAAATCCAGAAGATATTTTGGATGTCATAGATGAAGCGCATCGAATTTTAAGAGTCGGCGGTATCTTGGCAATCGATCACTTTTATGGTGGTGGCAAAGTGCCTGATCCGGCGCAACGTGACCCTAAAACGGTCGCTTTACGTGATGCCGGAAAGTTTCTAAAGAGCCAGAATGAGCACTGGTCAATCTCATTAAATCCAATCGGTGACGCAGTTTTACTAGCGACCAAACTCTAAATACTCTTAGACCATGTTCGGAGATGTCGGTTTTGGAGAGTTGCTGGGATTAGGAATTCTGGCGCTTCTTTTAGTCGGCCCAGATCGATTGCCTACTGTTGCACTAGAAGCGGCAAAGATGATCAAGAAATTCCGTAAATATGCCACATCTGCCACCGATCAAATCAAGGATTCACTGGGACCGGGATATGAGAATTTAAAGCCGCAAGATTTGCATCCTAAGAATTTTATTAAGAAGCAGATAAACGAAGCGATGGTTGATCAACCAAAGAAATTAAACGCTAAAGTTAAATTAGATCCGGATATGTTGTGAGCCAACTTTTAGATGCGCTAAGTAAAGTAATTGATCCGGAACTACGCCGTTCGATTACCGAACTTGGTATGGTTGAAAAAGCTGAATTAATCAACGGACGAGCCGAAATAAAGGTATTACTCACCATAGCCGGTTGTCCTATGCGCGAACAGCTGACCAACGATATCCAGAAAGCACTTGGAGAGATTCGCGAAGTTAAAGAGATTGCTTTGGAATACGGCGTGATGAATGAAGCACAACGCGAGAAAGTCAGAGATATCGTTCGCGGTGGAAAATCCAAGGAAATTCCATTTGCAAGACCCGATTCATTAACTAGAGTGATTGGAATTTCGTCCGGCAAGGGTGGCGTAGGTAAATCTTCTCTAACTACCAATTTAGCCATTGCAGTTGCCAAACAAGGCATGAGCGTAGGAATTTTGGATGCCGATGTTTACGGACACTCAATACCTAGATTGTTAGGTCTAATTGGCCAGAGACCAACTGCGATCGATGACATGTTCATTCCGTTGGAAAACCATGGGGTCAAATGCGTATCGATGGAGATGTTCAAACCTGATCGAGCGGATGCGGTTGCATACCGAGGACCAATACTTCATAAAGTTTTATCTCAATTATTAACTGATGCTTTTTGGGGTGATTTAGATTTTCTGTTTTTGGATTTACCACCAGGCACTGGTGATTTAGCGATTTCACTTGGTCAATTGATCCCAGGCTCTGAATTAATTGTGGTAACCACACCACAAGTAGCTGCTGCAGAAGTTGCTGAACGTTCTGGTCGAATTGCGCATCAGATGAAACAGCAAATTGTTGGCGTGATTGAAAATATGTCGGCTTTCCCTTGCCCAACCTGCGGCGAAAAAATTGAGTTATTTGGAAGTGGCGGTGGTGAAGCAACCGCAACACGTCTTAGCCAATTAGTTGGCGCTGAAGTTCCGGTACTAGGCAATATCCCATTTAGCCATGCGCTTCGAAATGGCGGAGATGGTGGCGAGCCAGTGGTAATTAGCTCGATTGATGATCCAGCGGCAGTTGCAATCAATGAAATTGCATCGAATTTAACGCAACGTAAGCGTTCATTGGTGGGCGTTCCACTTAAATTGAACACTAATTGAACACTAATTGAACTGTAATTGAGCACTGGAGCTGGTTAGCCTCAATTAGAATTAGCGGTATGAAGAAGACCGCTAACCGTGCTCAATCAGCGGTACTTACTCGAAAAGGAATCCAAAGCACTTTAGTTTCGGTGGCTGGAATTATCGGGCGACCAGTAAAAGATCAAGATGGTCGCGATTTAGGTAAATTAGTGGATTTTGTGGTGCGCCACGGTGGCGAAACCTATCCACCGGTATCGGGATTGATTGTGAAAGTCGCAGGACGTCGTGCATATATAGATGGCGCACGTATTGCGAAATTAACTAAAGATGAAATCACGCTCTCGTCTGCCAAAGTGAATCTATCTGACTACCAACGTCGATCTGGAGAGCAGTTACTTGATGGCGACGTTTTGGATCATCAAATTGTTGATGTTAATGGGCTGCGAGTAGTTCGAACTTCAGATTTATATCTAGCACCTTTAGACAAAGAGATTCGACTAGTAGGTGTTGACGTCTCATTTCGTTCTTTTGTAAGAAGAATTTTCCCTGGAACATTTGGTCGTAAACCAGGAGTTGATCAAGTAATTGATTGGGCGAGCGTTGCCTCTTTGGCAGATGACGGCGGAGTAGTTCGCACAACTGCTACCAGAGAAGCTTTAAGCAAATTACGTCCCGCCGATATTGCAGACATCATTGAAGATTTAGAGGGTCGCGAACAGAGCGCACTCATCGAATTACTTGATCCAGATTTGGCTGCCGATGCGTTAGAAGAGATGGAAGATGATGAGCTACAAGGCTTACTTCGCGGCATCTCAGATGAAAGAGCAGCAGAACTTCTAGCTCACATGGAACCTGATGAGTCTGCAGAAGTTTTGCGCGACTTAGATGAAGAACACTCCGAAAGTATTTTGGCGCAGATGTCACCAGCAATGGCTAAACAGCTTCGCCGCTTGGTTGAGTTTGATGAAACTCACGCTGGTGGCATTATGACGACCCATTTACTTATTGTTAAAGAGAGTGATTTAGTCTCTGATGCACTTAAATTGTTAGTTGAACATCGCGAGCGAGATATTTCTGATGGCGTAACTGTTGTTGATTCAAAGGGAAAATTGCTCGACCATATTCAAATTATTGAATTAATTGCTGCAAAATCTTCAGAAAAGCTAGAAACATTAGTTAAAGCGCCATTTCCAACTGCGGTTAGTATCGATACGCCTCTAGAAGATGTAATTGAGGAGTTTTCGAATAACCGAGGATCTTCAGTTATTGTGATTGATGAAAAAGGTAAACCTGTAGGAAGAATCCTTGCTGATGACATCATTGATGCAATGGTGCCTGCTGAATCTTCTGGTCTTGCCCAAGGAACCGGAGCGCTGTCATGAGCAGCAAATTAGATTCTCGCAAATTGCGCTTAGGCGCATTTCTTGCTGTTATGGGCCCTGGAATTATCGCTGGACTTTCTGATGACGACCCAGCTGGAATCACCACCTATTCGCAGCTTGGTGCGCAATTTGGATATCAATTACTTTGGACACTCGGAATTGCGACATTAGCGCTAATTCTCTTTCAAGATTTAGGTTCGAGAATCGGTGTAGTTACTCGCCAAGGATTAATCGGATTAATCAGACAGAAATATGGCGCACGTTCTGGAATGCTAAGTGCTTTTGCTTTAGTATTTGCAAATATCGGCACCATGACCGCAGAATTTGCTGGTATTGCAGCAGCCGGAAGTTTATTTGGAGTTTCAAAGTACATAACAGTTCCTTTAGCTGCCTTTGTAGTTTCTTTCTTAGTATTACGTGGCAGTTTTGCCAGAGTTGAAAAAGTTTTCTTTCTGCTTGCCTCAGTTTTTATTGCCTATGTAATTGCAGGATTTATGGCAAAACCAGATTGGTCTGCAGCGGCCGAAGGTCTTTTCATTCCTTCAATGCCATTTACTCGAGAAGCGCTATTTATTGCTACCGCTACTTTAGGCACAACTTTGGCGCCATGGGGTTTGGCATTTATTCAAAGTTACGCTGTAGATAAACGTCTAACAAAAGAAGATCTCAAATTACTTAGAGTAGATGTTTGGACCGGTTCACTCTTAACTGGAATCATTGGATTTTTCGTAGTCATTACCTGTGCGGCGACATTGCACGCTAACGGCCAAACATCAATTACCGATGCATCTCAAGCAGCAGCTGCCTTAAAACCTCTTGCCGGAACTCTTGCTAAAGAACTTTTTGCAGTTGGTTTAATTGGCGCAGCGCTTCTCGCGGCTTCAATCCCAAGCACAGCCAGCTCCAGGTCAGCGCCCCGCGCTGGGGCCCCGATGGCTGTGTGCATTTCAACAACGGCCTCGACGCGAAGGAAATCTATCCCGCCGATGCCCCCACCAAGGTGAGCACCGAGAGCCAGATCACCAGCCCCATGGCGGCCGTGCGGGCGTAGAAGCCCACGAGCACCAGGATCCCGCAGAACGTCTGGAAGATGGCGTTCAGGTAGGCAAACCAGAGCGGCGCCTTGCCCCCGCCGGCGACACC
>JALRDT010000043.1 GCA_023262125.1 Candidatus Nanopelagicaceae bacterium
AGCGCTTATGAAACAAGATAATTGGCTCTCGAAAATAATTACAACCAAGCCCAGAATTACCGCACAGGGTAAAACAATCACAATTACCTCAAGCGGCAGCGCTGCCAACAGATCAGTCATCAAAATGACGGTTTATGAAACTTATGGATATGCAGATACACCGCTTGGCGATGAGAATTCTGAAGCGTTAGTTAAAGAGACTTGCACCAAGTTGATTGCAGATAAAGCAACCGAGTCTCAAGCGCAATTTGCAGCTGAACAGAACGCATTGATTTTCAGAGTAACTTCACGCGAAGGCGAAGACTTTGCCGTCACTATGGATTACCGAGTTAATCGAATCAATGTGAAGATTCTGGGTGGCATTGTTGTGGAGTGCACACAAGGCTAGATCTCTTCATCTAGAGCCGGTTGCCGGTACTCGTAATTAATTAATTAATTTCCATCCCAATTATAAGCATCTAAAACTTCAGTAACTTCAACAGAATAATTTTCATAGAAATCACTTTTTGCGAGCTTTTTTGCATCCATATGATCGCGATCCTTGCGCCATTGGTCTATTGCCTCTAATGAATTGAAGTATGCAATTGTCACGCCTTCTCGAGTTTCAGGATGACGCATTCCCGAGTGTTTTATATATCCTGGCAGCGACTTAATTTTTTCATCTAATAAATCATTGTGTTGATAATAAAGCTCACTATTTGCGTCTTGACGCTTAGATTTAAAAATAACAGCATAAATTTTTGAATCGCTTTTTTCACTCTCACCAATTTGCTTATGTTTAAGAACTTTAAATTCATAAAGTAGCGCTGCTATAGAAGCAAAAAGTCCAAAAATTCCTATCAGACGTGGAAATAATGGAATAGTGTTTACCAGAGCTAGTTGAGACCCAAAGAAAATTCCCATAAGTGATAAAAGCACTACCGCAATAGTGCGGAATACTCGAATCGATTTAGGTTGGTCTGGCAGGAAAGTTAAGAGAATTGCTACTGGTCCACCCACAAGTGAAGTGAAGAGAATAATTGCTGCGAATAATGCTAACGATTCCAATTTATCTTTCCTTTACTTGTCACTAATTTTTTTATTGATTGTTTACTTTTTTACCTAAGCACTTTAATTAAGTTTTTAACTAAGTTTTTTATGACCCATGGCCTACTGCTTAGTTGCTGCAAATAGTGCCATATCTAGTTGCGAACCATCGCGGCGCGTCACATAACTCTTCATAATCCCCTCAAATTCATAGCCTGCTTTAAGCAATGCCGCCTTTGAAGGTTCATTTCGTACATCTACAATGCCATCAATTCGCTTAAATCCAATAGTCATCAAACCATATTCAGTAATTAGCTCCGCAGCCTTTGTGCAAATTCCTTGACCGCGTGCCTCTTTTGCCAACCAATAACCGATCTCAGCGCGATGATTTGGAATATCAATGGTGTGTAGCGACATAACTCCAGCAAAACCGTTTGAGTAAGGGTAACCTGAAGCCAAATTGGCACTCTTTGAGTCACTTGTTGATGTACTTGTTGAAGCACTTGAATTTTCTAGCCGAGAATCTTCAATAACAAATACCAGCTCAGTCTTATTAACAAAACTTGCAGCGGCTCTAGTATTTGCAAATTCAATGGCCAAATCAATTGGATAATCCGCCGGAAGAGTTGTGAATTTTGGAATCTCTGGATCTTGAACTGCTCTATAAATATCTTCGGCATCAGATGGGCGCATCGGGCGCATAGTGAGCGTGTCCGACTTTAAAGTCGGAACTTCTTCTGGCCACCAAATCATTACACGAGTTTACTTGAGCGGAACAAATAGCTGCTTGGTTTTATACCGAATCCATTATTGGCCGTGCAGGTACTGTGTATTTCTGACCTGTGGGACTAATCCACGTACAAGCACCATCGCTCTGGTTGATTAATTTCCAACCACCATGAGTTTTTAAATTATGGTGTCGCCTGCACAACGCACCTAAGTTATCCGCAGAAGTTTTGCCACCTTCTTCCCAAGGAATTGCATGGTCTAAATCAGCTAAATGCGCTGGTTGTCGACAACCGGGGAAGCGACAAGTTCGATCTCTGGCAATCAGAAAATCTTGCAAAACTTGAGGCGGTTCATAAGTTTCACGTCCATAATCAATAAGAGTTCCATTTATTGGATCAGTTACAAATCTCTTCCAGCGACCGTCAGCTGCAATTTCTCTTGCAATAGCAGCAGGAATTGGACCATAACCCGCTAACTGACCAGGATTTTCAGCAAGTCCAAGTGCAGTTGGTAGGTCAATTGTTACATTGATAGTTGGTCGACGATTATGTCTGGTAACAACTGTGCCAGTTGCTTTTAGGGCAGCATCTGCTGCTTTCATTGCAAATACAAAAGCATCAGCTCTACGTAAATCTCTTTCGACATCGCTATTAATTAAATTTGCTCTTTCGAGTGCCGCAAGTGCAGCAGCATCATTAGAATTAAGCGCTTTACATTCATCTTTACATCTTTCACTACATGCGTGGCTACATGAAGCTTCACATTCCTTGATGCATCTATGACCTCTACTGAAACGAACAAGATTCTGCATAGTTTCACGATGATCTGCCAACATCTTCTCGGCATAATCGCTAATCACTTGATCAACTAATTGTGCATCCTCAATCTTTAGAGTTGCCAAAATTGTTCCGACGCCACCATCTTCTTTGTAAAATCTAACACTTCTCGCTTCCCTTTGAATTTCAAATTCTTTCTGAAATAAATCTGGCGCC
>JALRDT010000078.1 GCA_023262125.1 Candidatus Nanopelagicaceae bacterium
TGGCGCCATCAATTGATGCCGCTTCGCGAAGTGATGGATCCACGCTCTTTAAGCCAGCTAAATAGAGCAACATGATGTAGCCAATATGGCGCCAGGAGGCGATGCCCAAAATTACCCAGGTATTAAAGCGATCATCGCTAAAGATTGGAATTGCATTTTCAATGCCTTTTCCCATGATGCCTTGGAAGAATCCGCCAGGACCAAGCATGAACTGCCAGATGATTCCGATTACGGCAAGTGATAACACAACTGGCAGGTAGTAAATAGATTCATAAACTTTGCTGCCGCGAATTTTGCGATCAATTTGATAAGCAAGCAATACGCCAAGTGGTGTGGCCACCACGGTGAAGAAAATTAACCAGATTACGTTATGCCAGAGCGCATCCCAGAAGACATCGGTCTTAGTAAAGATAGTGATGTAATTATTTAAACCGGCCCAACGAATATTAGAAAGTTGTACACCGTTCCAATAGGTAAATGACAACGCGATAGTCATCAGCGCTGGCACCCAAACTAGAGCAATATGTAAAAATGTTGGGACGCCGATAAATGCGGTGAGCGTCGCGCGATCTTGTTTGCTAAATGCAGCACGACGGCGACGAGATTTTTCGCTCGTCGCCGTCGTGGTCATGAAACGCAATATAGTCTAAATAACCACTCACTTAAAGAGTAGTTAAAGATTTATTACAGTTCAGGAAGCGCTGCCCACTGCTCATCCATTGATTCAGTGATCTTGTTGATATCCGCTGGATTCTTCAAGAAGTTCTGAATTGCTGGACCAACAACTGTTGCTGCGAAGTCATTACGGCAATCACGATCTAGGAAGAACATGATGTTCTTTGCTTCCGCAATAACTGCAAGCTTCTGTGAGTTGAATGCATCGTAGCTAGATGTATCCATCTTGGTGTTTACATAAAGTGAGGTATCGCCAGCACCCTGTGCTGCAACCATACCTTCTTCAGAACCCCAGAACTCTGCAAGAGCTGCGCCACCTTCTGGGTTAGCGCCATTTGCAGATACGCAGATACCATCAAGAGGAGCATCGATTGAATCGCGCTTGAACTCTGGATTGATTTCTGGGAATGGAACTAGCCATAGATCGTCATAGTCAGCTTGTGACTGAGCTAAGAAGTCGTTAGCGAACCATGAACCCATCATCATTACGCCAGCCTTCTTCTGTAGAAGAAGATCGCGCATGCCATCCCATTCGATGTCATTCTTATTTGGATTCATGTATGGAACTAGCATTGCAAAGTGCTTGAATGTTTCAAGTGTCTTTGCATCTGACCACTTTGCTTTTCCATTTAGAAGATCGATGTGGTACTGGTAACCATTAACGCGTGCGTTGATTACGTCGAATGTACCCATTGCTTCCCAACCGCCCTTGTTACCCATTGGGTAAGCGACTAGGCCCTTCTTCTTTGTTGCTTCCATGATCTTCATCAAGTCATCCCATGTAGCAATATTCTCTGGATCTTGTCCGATTTCTTGCATGGTTGACTTGCGATAGTGAAGACCCCATGGGTAGTAAGTAGTAGGAATGATGTACTGCTTGCTATCTTCAGGATTTGTTGCACCTTGAATAACTGCAGAAGTTAGCTGATCGCCAAGGTTCTTGATGTTATCTGAAACATCATGAAGTAGCCCTTGTGATGCACGGAAGTTTGTGCGCCATCCAGCCATCCAACCGAATACGTCATCAGGTGTTCCTTGTAGGTATTGAGAAATACCATTCTGGAATGGATCTGATTCCACTGCTTGCTGTGTAACTTTAATTCCAGTCTTCGCTGTGTAAGCATCATTAACTGCTTGTGCAATCTTGATACCTGATTCGCTGGTACCGCGAACTGTGAAGGTAACTGGATCTTCATTCTTGCTGCTGCAACCTGCAAGTAAACCTGCACCTGCTGCAAGGCCGACGCCACCAACTGCTGCGCCTTTTAGAACGGAACGTCGTGAAACGTCTTTTTCGTTCGTCATTGAACTTCCTTTTCTACTAGCTACGTCTAATTTCCTAGGTCGATTGAGTAAAACTAGTGAGGTGAAACTACGCCTGTTGAAGGGGTTTTTCTAGGGACTTTGCCCAGTTTTTCCAAGTTTTTTAGCGTGGAATGGTCAGTTTGGGGTGATTTCAAAGAGATTTAAGAAAGAGATTTAAGGTGGAGCATCAGCCCTTGTTCTGGGCGAAGCACTGCCATCTCAAGGCCGATTTTGGAGAGCTCAGCGCCAGTTGCGACGACCTCTGGCCACCAACCCGGGAAACTCTTTTGCAGATAATCGGTGGCAGATAACTCTTCAACAACTTTAACTTTGTAGCGACGCTTTGGATCAAGTCCATGTAGGTGTGCAACTAAAGGTGCAAAACCTTCGGTAGTTGTAAGTTGCATGTAGGTAAAGAGCGCTTCTGACTTATCTTGCGCAATAGTTCCGTATAGATATCCATTGCCGACATCAGAACGAGCGATATTTCCTGAATGTAGTAGCGCGCGATTTGCTTTATAAAAGTTGATGAAGCTCTTAAGTGTGGCAATTTCATGATCCGTTGCTTCCAGAATGTTCCATTCAATTCCGGCATGGCCAAAGAGCGCATTTAAAACTCTAAATGAAATATCAGCGGTGCGATGAGTTTGGTGGCCATGTGTTGGACCAACGTGAGTTCCAAGTAGCTCTGGTGGAATTACCATCGCGCTCCAACGTTGAATACTCTGTCGCTCTAGTGGATCGTTTTGATCTGAAGTCCAGAACCGATCTGCATGTTCGATCATTCCTAAATCAACACGTCCACCGCCAGAGCTGCAACTTTCAATCTCTAAACCTGGGTTGCGGCGTTTTAGTTCATCAAACATTTTATAAATTGCAAGAGTTTGATTATGTACAGCTGGGTGGCCATCGCTAATTGGATCTGAAATTGAACGATTGTGATCCCATTTGATGTAAGAAATCTTGCATGATTTCAAAACGGCATCAACTTGCTCTAATACATGATTGAAAGCATCGGCTTTGGTTAAATCAATAACTTGTTGTCTGCGGCCGGTGATCGGCATGCGACCTGGTTCTTGTAATAACCAATCTGGATGCGCGCGATAAACATCGGAATCTAATTGGAGCATCTCGCCTTCAAACCAGAGGCCAAATTCCATGCCTTTTGAAGTAACTAGATCCGCAAGCGGTTTTAGCCCATTAGGCCAGACCTCTTTGCTGACCACCCAATCACCGAGACCTTGGCGATCATCACGGCGAGCACCGAACCAGCCATCATCTAATACAACGCGTTCGACGCCAATCTCTGCTGCTTTATTTACAATCTTAGAAAGCTTTTCAAAGTTATGATCAAAATAAACTGCTTCCCACATATTTAGCGTAAGTGGTCGCGCTTTCTTTGGGTGGTTTTCGCGTGCCCGGATATGCGCGTAGTGGCGATTGGTAATGCCATCTAAACCTTCTGCTGAATATGACGCAATAATCTTTGGTGATTTATAGCTTTCACCTTTAGCAAGAATAATTTCGCCAGGTAGCAGTAGTTCGCCGGCGCCAATAGAAATATTGTCATCAACTAACTTTTCAACATGATGAATATTGTTGCCACTCCAAGCAACTCCCATTGACCAAGCTTCTCCGTTTTGGAAATCGGTGCCCTTGTTTAGAGCAATTTGAGTAATGGTGTAATCGTGTCCGCTTCGACCTTCGTAAATTTCGCGCGATGTAAGTCCATATGCGATATCTCGACGCTGTGCTTGGCGTTCTTTAGTCCAGCGACCAAAGAAATCTAATACTTGATTTGCTTGTTGCGGTAACGGCAGCCAGGTAAGTAGGTGTTCTAATTGATAATCGCCATCTGCAATATTGGTAAGCGAACTTTGAATACTTAAAATTCCATGGCTATCTAATTTATATTCAATGGTAATTGCAAGGCCAGCTAATTTATCTTCGAAATTTGCAGTTAATGAATCTTTGGTTGCTTGATGCGAAGTTAAAATAAAGTAATTTGATACAGATTTACCGCTTCGGTGGCCGCGAAGTGCGGGATGTCCGCGCCATCCTCGGCTATGTTCGCGTAGCGCTAAATTGCGCGGATTTACATCTAAATCACCGTGCGCAACTGCGCGCTTGGTGATCTTTAAAGATTCATCTGTTACTTCAGCTAATTCCGCGCCCCAATGAGAGATCTCAATAGTCTCTTCCGCGAAGTTAAATACCAGCGAGGTGCCGCCGTTTTTTAGATGAATATGCACGCAGGCAGTTTAACTATTTAACCGCGCCAGCAGTAAGCCCACGTATGAAATATCGTTGCAGACCGAAGAAGATCATCAATGGAATCGCCATGGATACAAATGATCCAGCAGCAACGGTCTGCCAACCCTCACCATATTGACCTAACATTGAAAGCAAGGTGTAGGTGAGTACTGGGTGTTCGTTACCAATATATACGAATGCAATTAGATAGTCGTTCCATACCCATAAGAATTGGAAGATTGCAAAAGATGCCAAGGCCGGTACTGAAATGGGCAGCACTAAGCGCCAGAAAATCTTGTAATTACTTGCACCATCTACTCGAGCCGCTTCGATAAGTGCAGACGGAATCGACATCATGTAATTACGTAAAATATAGACGGCAAGTGGCATCGCAAATGCGCTGTGAACAAACCAGGCCGCAGCATATTGGCCGGAAATTTCAATACCAGTGCGAGCGGTAAATGCTAAGAACATTTTTAGAATTGGCACTAACGCAGCCTGTAGTGGAATAACCAGCAAGCCAATCAAAATACTGAAGATAAATTCACGGCCACGGAATTTCATAAAGGTAAAGCCATAAGCAGCGTAAGCTGCAAAGAGCAGCGGAAGAATTGTGGCTGGCAAGGTCACTGCAATAGAAGCTACAAAGCTCTCGCCTAAATTACGGGTGCCAAATACGCTCTCATATGCCTGAGTAGTCCAACCGCTAGTTGAGAAATTTAGAAATGCATTCCACCAACCCTGGCGCTGTCCTTCGGTACTTTCACGTAGAGAGACCACTGCAAGACCGAAGGTAGGCAAGATCCAGAGAGTTGCCGCAATAATCAAAACAATATTAGAGATTACTTTTGTTTTACGCATAGAGGTGGCGCCTTTGCTCATCGTCCCGCCTCCAATTTACGATAATGTCTAATTTGATAAAACATAACTGGTGCAATAACTAGAACTAGCACCACAACGGTAGCCATTGCTTTTCCAGTATTTCCATAGATGAAATATTCGGTATAAAAATTCTGCGCCAATACGTTGGTGTGGTAATTGCCGCCAGTCATCGCTAAAACAATGTCGAAAATCTTCATAGCACCGATAAGTACGGTGATAAATACTGAGAGCGCAGTGCCCCAAATTTGCGGAAAGATCACGCTAAAGAAGGTTTGACGTGCATTTGCTCCATCAACGCGCGCTGCTTCGATCGTATCTTCCGGAACTGCTTTGATTGCAGCCGATAAGAGCACCATTGCAAATCCAGCATTTAGCCAGACGAAGATCACCATCAAAAAGATGCTATTTAATTTAAAGCTTTCAATCTGTAGCCAGGTTTGAGGCTGGCCACCGAATGCAGTCCAAATTGCATTTAGCAATCCAGTTTGGTTCTGGCCTTCTGGCATGTATGAATATATATGGCGCCAAATAGTTGCCGCAGAGACGAATGAAATCGCCATTGGCATAAAGATGATTGATTTATAGATTCGCTCACCTTTTGGTCCAACATTATTTGCAAATTGTGCAATTCCAAGTCCCATGGCAACAACTGCAACCGGTACTAGAGCTACCCAGAGCAAGTTGTTCATCAACATATTTCGGAACTCTGGATCACCGAAAATCTCTTTATAGTTTGTAAGACCTACCCAGGTAGTTGATCCATCAATCTCTTCAAACATGAATGAGAGACGGAATGATTGAATTGTTGGGTAAATTAGAAATAATGAAATCAATAGCACCACTGGGCCGATAAAGACCCATGGCTGCAAAACTTTTTTAATTTTTTCAGGTAGAGCCTCAACAATCTTGTTGGCTAACCAATAAAGCAAGACCGTAAATGCAATACCGACAACAACCGCTTGAATAGCGACCATTACATCTTTCACGATTATGCCTCTTTTGTTTTCTTGCTTTCTACATCTTTATTAATTTATTAATTAATAAAGCCGGCGCCGACATTGCTGCCGACGCCGACCTTATAACTTTTTAGTTAATTAGTTAATACTTAAAGTAGTGACTAATTAAGCCTTCGCCCAAGAAGCATCAATTGCAGCAAATGCTTGCTTCATTGTCTTCTTTCCAGCGATCCAGTTTGTTAATTCCTTCCACTCTGTTGCGTTAACAATGGCTGGAGATAGATCTGATCCATCGAAGCCGAATGCCTTCGCACCAGCAAGCACCTGAGCAATTGACTTGGTGATTGGGTTTGCATATAGAGATGAAGGGAATGTCTTGTGTGCTGACAAGTATGAAGGGTACTTAGCAAGCATGCCGTTCTGACCTAGCTTGTCAGAAAGGATGAAGCCCATAACCTTCTTTGTTGCAGCATTTGTATTGAATGCTGCAGCTAAGTCGCCGCCACCTAGAACACCATCAGTTGCGCCTGCTGGAGTTGGAAGCTTGAACACACCTACGTGTGTGAAGTTATTTGCAGCGTATTCAGCCTTGATGTTATCTGGGAAGAATCCAGTGATGAATGAACCTTGGCGCATAAGGAAGCACTTGTTCTTGTCGGTAGCGAAAAGCGCTGCAGTGTTACCGAATGATGTTGCTGCAAGACCTTTGCCGCCACCATTTGCGTTGCCTGCT
>JALRDT010000127.1 GCA_023262125.1 Candidatus Nanopelagicaceae bacterium
CCAACAAGTTGAGAATTACTTGATAATGCCAAAAATTATGCATAAGACCCTGTCCATTCCTGGACTTGTGACTATCGTAAGTGCATTAATCGGAGCTTCATTGCTTGGTTTAGTTGGCGGCATCTTGGCGGTGCCAATTGCAGCATCAATCCTTTTGATTTTAGAAGAGGTTGTTTACCCGAAAGCAGATCAATCTTAAATCTTTGTAGGTAATGGGTATTTCTCTGGGACTACCCTTCTAACAATTTCATCATGAACAAATTGCACTGAAGGTTCGCCCAACCAAAGGTGTTTCATATTAACGCCTTCAATAATCTCTATTTGAGGAATTAATGCAAATTTCTCTTTGGCTAATGCAGGTGACAAATATTCGTCATGTTCTGGTACCAGAGCAATTACGGGCCGACCATCAGCTGCCCAAAACTTCAACTCTTCTTGAGTTGTATACATAAGTGGTGGACTAAGAAGAAAGATTCCCTTAATTCGCTTATCTTTGGCGTACTTAAGAGTTAATTCTGTTCCGAATGACCAACCAACTACCCAGAAATTTTCTAGTTTCAAGTTGTCTAAACAATATTTAATCATTGCTTCAACATCATGCTGTTCAAGTTTTGTTTGATCATAAGAACCAGAACTCGTGCCTTGATCACTGGTGGTACCACGGGTGTTAAAGCGCACGATAGTTAAATCTGCCAATGCAGGCAAACGGTTTGCAGCTTTTTTATAAACATGAGAATCCATCATGCCGCCACCAGTTGGATTTGGGTGGCACATCAGAAGTGCACCTCTCGAGGGATTTAATGGTGCTGCGACCTCTACGACCAAATCAATGCCATCTGAAGTAGTAACTTTGGTCAGATTTCGCTTAGATGGAAGCACAGTGCTGGGGCGCAAGACTTCAGACATGGCATAAATTCTAATGGTCGTTACCATTAACTCATGACCCACTTTCAATCTTTAAATCCCGCCACCGGTGAAGTGGTTGCAGATCATCGTATTTTTACTAAAGATGAGGTTGATAGCGCAGTGCGCTTGGCTCAAAAAGGATTTATGAAGTGGGGAATGTTAAGTTTTTCAGCGCGCAAGAAAGTATTGCTTTCTTGGAAAGATGAAATCTCTTCTCGTTTTGAAGATTTTGCGCAACTTATATCGGCAGAGACCGGCAAACCTATCGGTGATTCAAGATTAGAAGTATCTATAGCTATTGCGCATTTATCCTGGGCTGCCAAAAAAGCCGGTTACTATTTGAAGGAGCAAAGTCGTAAACCTGGATTGCTAATGTTCAATATGCAAGCAGAGGTACATCGCATTCCTTTTGGCGTAATTGGTGTCATTGGTCCCTGGAACTATCCAATTTTTACACCTATGGGTTCAATTGCTTATGCGCTTGCTTCAGGTAATACCGTGGTCTTTAAACCAAGTGAATTCACGCCAGGTGTAGGAAAACTTCTAGAAGAAACTTTTGCGAAAGCTACAGATATTCCAAATGTTCTAACAACCATTACGGGATTAGGCGAAACTGGAAAATTTTTATGCGAATCACGAATTTCTAAATTAGCATTCACTGGTTCAACTAGAACTGCAAAATTGGTAGCAGAGACGTGCTCAAAAAATATGGTTCCCGTACTTCTTGAATGTGGTGGTAAAGATCCCGTTTTAGTAGATAAGGATGCTAATCTCAAATTAGCTGCTGAGTACACAATCTGGTCAGCGATGGCAAATGCCGGACAATCTTGCATTGGTGCAGAACGTGTTTATGTGCATGAAAAAATTGCCGAAAAGTTTCAAAAAGAAGTACTCAATATCGTCAGAAACTTAGAGCCTGGAATTAGTTATGGTCCAGCAACTATGCCAAAGCAGCTTGAAATCATTAAAAGGCATATCGAATCAGCGACAAGCGCTGGTGCAAAGATGCTTTTTGGTGATGTGAATTCGGTAAATGAAAGAATCGTAAATCCAGTTGTAATGGCTGATGTGCCTGAAGATTGCAGTGCAATGACTGAAGAGACTTTTGGGCCAACTATCGCTATTAATAAGGTAGCAAATATGGATGAAGCAATTGCGTTATCAAATGCCTCTGAATATGGACTTGGAGCTTCGGTTTTCTCAAAGCGACATGGATATGCAATTGCCAAGCGCTTGGAATGTGGAATGGTCGGTATCAACACCGCTTTTACTTTCGCAGCTATTCCAACGGTCCCATTTGGTGGAGCAAAGCAGAGCGGTTACGGACGCATTCATGGACCAGAAGGTCTATATGAATTTACATATGCAAGAACTCTGGTAAAACCAAAATTTGAAATTCCATTAAGAGCAACTTCATTTAAACGCACTGCAGGTCAAGAAAAATTAATTTCTAAATTAAGTAAATGGTTTAGTTAGTAACGCGGCGCATTTCTGGTGCGCTGTGTATTTGGCTTGCGATTAGCGCGATTATTCCAACAAGCTTTATGCCAGTGTCTTCTGGAATCTTCGTCGCCTTCAATCCAAGCAACAATGTGAGGAGTTGCCATAGGAATCATCTGATCGCAACCTGGGCAGCGATATGGTTTATTGGAACTTGAGCCAGTTAGCTGTCTAACAACATAAATTCCATCATGATGTTCTTCGATAATTTGATTTGATGTTGATGGGTCGCGCTCTTCCGTCTTGGGACGGCGATTTTTTGGATAATTTCTGCGCGGGCTCACTCGCCTATTTTCGCATTTATCTGCCAAATGTGGCATCGTGAAGCCATGTCCGTAGTTAAAGTTCATGGATTAACCAAGCAATATGGAGAATTAAACGCAGTTGCTGGGGTTGATTTGAATATCGAACAAGGCGAAATATTCTCGCTGCTTGGCCCTAATGGTGCAGGAAAGACGACTACGGTTGAAATTCTTGAAGGATTTAGACCTCGCTCCTCTGGAAGCGTTTCAGTCTTAGGCATTGATCCAAATAATGGTGATAGCGCCTGGAGAAACCGATTAGGAGTTGTCCATCAAAATAGCCAAGATGCTGGCGACTTAAGTGTTGCCGAAACTGTTCACCACTTTGCTAAGTATTATCAAAACTCTAGAGATGCAGATGAAGTAATAAGCGCTGTAGGTTTAGATGAAAAGCGTGGCTCATTAATCCGTAACTTATCTGGTGGGCAGCGTAGACGTTTAGATGTCGCATTAGGCATCATCGGTAATCCAGAGCTCTTATTCTTAGATGAACCAACTACCGGATTTGATCCTGAAGCTCGTCGTCAATTCTGGGATTTAATTAAATCATTGCAACAAGCTGGGACCACTATCTTGTTAACTACTCATTATCTTGATGAGGCTGAAGCATTAGCAGATAGAGTCGCAGTAATTAACCGTGGAAAGATAGTTGAAGTAGCAACACCAGCTACTTTAGGAAATCGTCAAAATGCACTAGCTCTTGTTAAATGGAGAGATGGCGAAAGTGAATCAAATCAGCCGACCGAATTTATAAAAGAACTCGCTGCTAAATACCATGGCGAAATTCCAGAGTTACAAGTGATTCGCCCTTCACTTGAAGATATTTATTTAAGAATGATTGGTGAGTAATGAACACAATCAAATTAGGTTTGCATCGCGGCTCTTTGGAGATAAGACAATTTATGCGCCAAAGAGAATCTGTCGTTTTCACCATCTTTTTCCCATTAATTTTGATGGTAATTTTCGGATCAGTTTTTAAGGACACCATCGCACCAGGCGTTAAATTCAGCCAATATTTTGTGGCGGGAATGATCGCATCTGGAATGGTAAATAGCGGTTTCCAGCAATTAGCAATCATGATTCCTATGGAACGTGATGCAGGTGCTCTAAAACGATTAAGAGGCACCCCGATGCCGCTTGCCTCTTACTTCATCGGTAAATCCATTTTGGTTTTGGCATCAATGATTGTGCAAACGATATTGCTAATTGCAGGCGGAGTTGCATTCTTTGGTTTAAAACTTCCAGCAACATCTGAAAAATGGTGGCTATTCATTCTCCTATTAGTTTTAGGAAGTGCAAACTCAACTGCACTTGGTATTGCCTTCTCTGCAATTCCAAAATCAGGTCGCGGTGCTTCTGCTGTGGTTTCGCCGGTCGTAATTATTCTTCAGTTCTTTAGCGGTGTATTCTTTATATTTACTCAGCTACCTCACTGGATGCAACAAGTTGCCGCGATATTCCCACTTAAATGGCTGACTCAAGGTATGCGAGAAGTATTTTTACCCGATTCATTCGCGCTTGAAGAGGTAGCAAAAAGTTGGGAAACCAATCGAGGAATATTGGTTAACGTGATCTGGTTAGTATTAGGAGTGGCATTAGCCATTAAGACCTTTAGATGGGATCGTGATTGAGAAAAACTCTTGTGGCGCTAGTTGCGTTTTCGCTGATAAGCGGAAGCGCGAACGCTGCGACCAAGAAACCATCTCCAACTGCAACAGCTAAAGCAACTGCCAAAACCACAGCAAAGCCAACTGCGACAACAAAAGCGACTGTTAAAGCGACAGCTAAAGCAACGGTTAAGGCAACGCCTACTGCAACCAAGAAGAAAGTTGTTTATAAGCCAGCTCCACGCAAAAAGGTAAAGCTCTCTCCAAGTCCGGCACCTGTTTGGCCACCTAAAGGCTATATAAAAAGTGATGATATTTACGCCAAGATTCCAAATAGTAAAGAGCTGATTGGCCTCTCTTCTGCAAATAAGAAATTAGCAGCAGAATTGAAGAGCTGCGAAAGCCTTACCTGTGGGGCGATTTTGGCCACCTCTTTAGCGGGATGCAAATGGTGGGAAATTACGGCAGATGTAAATGGGCCAACATCTGATACCGATGCCACGATTATTAAATTCGGAACTTTACGTTCGTTATTTGGTCCCTCAAAAGCTAAGCAAATTAATCCTTATATCTTGATTAGCGAAGAACCAATCAAGAATGGACTGGTGGTTTCAAATATTGTTATGGCTTGCCATCGCACTGATACGCCAATTGATGTTCAACTGCCAAGCCACACCTACACCAAAGCAAGTTAAAGCGGCTTAATTAACGATTTGCTCCTGGTACCCAGAGCTCATCGCCTTTATCTTTATTTGCATAACGCGCTAACACAAATAGTAACTCTGATAAGCGATTTAAATATTTTGCAGTTAGCGGGTTAACACCGGGTCCGAAGGCATGAATTGCAGACCAGGTACGGCGCTCTGCACGACGTACAACTGTTCTTGCAACATGCAGCAACGCTGCCGCAGGAGTTCCTGAAGGCAAAACAAAGGATCTAAGTTCAGCTAAATCGGCATTGAATTTATCAATTTGCTCTTCAAGATAAGCAACTTGGCTATCTAATACTCGCAGCTGCTCATATCCTGGATTATCAATAACTGGAGTACATAGATCAGCACCAACATCAAATAAATCGTTTTGAATTCTGACTAATAGCTTCCTGACATCATCTGACATTTCACTCATAGCTAGCGCGACACCGATTGATGAGTTAGCTTCATCTACGGTTGCATAAGCTTCTAGTCTCGGGTCATTTTTCGAGGTGCGACTCATATCGCCTAGGGCAGTACTGCCATCATCGCCGGTTTTTGTATAGATACGCGTTAAATGAACCATGAGCGAATAGTACAAGTACGATTAGGCCATTATGAGCGAGCGATTCCGAATCGTAGGTGGTGCACACCTAAAGGGCGAAGTCCATGTCCCAGGCGCTAAAAACAGCGTTTTAAAGCTCATGGCAGCCTCGCTGCTAGCTCCAGGTAAGAACACCATTACAAACGTTCCAGATATTTTAGATGTTGAAATCATGATCGAGCTGCTGGAGCGACTTGGTTGCAAAGTAAATCGTTTGCAGAGCAAAGTTGAAATCAATGTTCCAGAACACCCTGAACATCGTGCTGATTATGAATTAGTTAGAAAAATCCGTGCCTCAATTAATGTATTAGGACCATTAACTGTTCGAGTTG
This sequence comes from Candidatus Nanopelagicaceae bacterium, assembly GCA_023262125.1. The sequence continues at coordinate 5,944 of JALRDT010000127.1, forward strand.
GCGCAGCTGATGTGGCACTTCCCGGTGGAGATGCAATTGGTCCGCGCCCGCTTGATATCCATATAAAAGGATTAGAAGCGCTAGGTGCAAAAGTTCATATCGAACACGGTTACATAGTCACTGAAGCACCAAATGGATTAGATGGCGCAAGTATTGAATTAGATTTTCCTTCGGTTGGTGCAACTGAAAATATTATGATGGCAGCGGTCTTGGCTCGTGGTACCACTATTATTGAAAATGCTGCGCGCGAACCAGATATCGTAGATATCGGAAATTTCTTAATTGAGATGGGCGCAAAGATTTCTGGTCTTGGTAGCACTACCATCAAAATTGAAGGCGTTACAAAATTAAACCCAGCTACTCACGCAACCTTGCCTGATCGAATCATCACTGGCACTTGGGCATTTGCTGCTGCAATCACTCAGGGTGACATCACAATTCGCGGTGGACGTGCAGAAGATTTAGAAATTCCATTAGAGAAGTTAGCTAGCGCTGGTGCAGTTGTTACCACAATTGAAAATGGAATTCGCGTTCACATGGATCATCGTCCAAAGGCAATTGATGTAGCGACACTTCCTTATCCAGGCTTTCCAACTGATTTACAACCGATGGTGGTTGCAATGAATGCGATTGCAGATGGTGATGCCATTGTTACCGAAAATGTTTTCCAAGGTCGCTTCATGTTCGTCAACGAATTAGGCCGATTAGGAGCCAAAATCACGGTCGATGGCCACCATGCTGCGATTACTGGTATTCCGCAGCTATCAGGCGCCCCCGTAGTCGCTACAGATATCCGCGCTGGCGTCGGTTTAGTTTTAGCTGGCTTAGTTGCAGATGGCGAAACAATCGTGGAAGATGCTTTTCATATTGATCGCGGATTTCCAAATTTTGCCGAACAATTAAAAGCGCTCGGCGCAGATGTAAAGCGTATTTAAGATATATTAATTTGTAGCTTCCGCGAGGATTGATACGCGGTTATTTGAAACGCTTAAGAAACCACCGTTAACATTGAA
>JALRDT010000079.1 GCA_023262125.1 Candidatus Nanopelagicaceae bacterium
CAGGTAACGAAAAGCGAGTCGGTCAGTGCAGTTATTCTGAATTCAGGTGGCGCAAATGCCTGCACCGGTCCGCAAGGTTTTGCGGATACTCATAAGAGCGCAGAATTAGTAGCAAAGAAATTGAAGATCTCTTCAAGTGAAGTAGTTGTCTGTTCAACGGGTTTAATCGGTGAATTTCTTCCAATGGACAAGATAGAAACTGGGATTAATCAAATCAATTTGAACGAATCCGGATTCGAAGCGAGCGCTAAAGCCATCATGACAACTGACTCCGTGCCAAAGATGGCAAGTACAGTTATTAAGGGTGCAACCTTCTCTGGGATTGCGAAGGGTGCTGGAATGTTAGCTCCCGCTATGGCCACAATGCTTTCTGTGGTTATGACTGATGCCGAAGTTGATCCAGCAGATGCGAAATCAGCATTCGATCGTGCTGTTGAGTTGACTTACAACCGTATTGATTCTGATGGATGCACATCAACAAATGACACAGTTCTATTTATGGCATCTGGCGCAAGCGGCGTGAAACTTGCTGGAGCAGAACTTCTAAATGCGCTAATTGAAGTTTGTGGTTCGTTATCTTCTCAGCTGATTGCAGATGCCGAAGGATCATCTAAGACGGTAGCAATTAAAGTAATAAACGCTGCATCGGAAGAAGATGCGGTTAATGTAGGAAGAGCGAATGCACGAAACAATCTTTTAAAATGTGCCATTTTTGGGGGTGACCCTAATTGGGGTCGAGTTTTGGCTGCTACCGGAACTGCAGACGCGAACTTTGATCCGTTAAATGTTGATGTGAAACTAAATGGCATACAAGTATGCAAAGCAAGCACGCCTGCAGAAGATCGTGATTTGGTGAATTTTGACAATCGATTAGTGGAAATTGAAATCAATTTAAATGCTGGCAATTCATCGGCAACAATACTCACAAACGATCTAACGCATGACTACGTCCATGAGAATTCGGCGTACGCAACATGATAGTTATTAAATTTGGCGGTCATGCTATGACTGACACTTCAGGTTCATTTGCTGAAGCAATAAAGAAATCCTTAGCTAAAGAATCTTGCATCGTAGTGCACGGTGGTGGGCCGCAAATCGATGCTGCACTCAAAACACATCAACTAGATTCAACTTTCATCGGAGGTTTTAGGGTTACCACCCCTGAAATCTTTGCAATAGTTCAGCAAGTGCTAAGCGGTACAGTTTTGCGAGAAGTAGTTGGCCACTTACGTGCACACGATGTGCCTGCAGTTGGAATTTCAGGTAGAGATGGCGGTACCTTGCAAGCAACTCTTTTGAATACTTTGGTAGATGGCACTCCAGCTGATTTAGGTCGAGTAGGAGAAGTTGAAAGAGTAAATACAGAACTTTTGCAATCTCTGCTAGATAGTGGTTTCACTCCCGTAGTTTCTCCAATTGCTGTGGAAATCGATGGGGAAGTTGAAGTTGCACAACATGGTTTAAATGTAAATGCAGATCTAGCTGCTGCGGCCATTGCCGGCGCACTTGATGCCTCATCGCTAATTTTCATGACTGATGTGCCAGGAATTTATAGAAATTGGCCAGATAGAGATTCCCTAATAAACGAAATCTCTGCATCCGAATTACGCTCCATAAAGCACGAATTCGATGGAGGCATGGCGCCAAAAGTTAAAGCTTGCTTGGATGCTATAGATAAAGGTGCGAAAGTTGTTCGCATAATTGATGGGCGAGATCCCAAAGCGCTAGATGATGCGCTAAATGGTGTTGGCGGAACGGTGATCTACAAATGAAAACAGTAGAAGCCAAGTGGGAAGCGGTCTTTCAGAAGAGTTACGGAACGCCAAAAATAAATATTATTTCTGGTCGTGGATGTTATGTTACTGATGAAAATAAGAAACGCTATTTGGATTTCATTGGCGGAATTGCGACAAATATTCTCGGACAAGCTAATCCAGAGATTACAAAGGCGGTCCGCAAACAAATCGGCAAAGTCGGACATGTAAGTAATTTGTACGCAAACCCTGTTTCATTAGCTCTTGCTGAAAAACTTATCATGATGACTGGTGTTAAAGATGCAAGAGTTTTCTTCTGTAATTCAGGCACCGAAGCAAATGAAGCGGCGCTAAAGCTTTCTCGCAAGACTGGAAGAACAAATATAGTTTCAACAATCGGTGGATTTCATGGCCGGACGATGGGATCACTCTCTTTAACTGGACAGCCAGAGAAGAGAGAACCATTTTTGCCGATATTGAAAAAGATTAAATATGTTCCTTATGGCGATATCTCAGCGATGTCCAAAGCGGTTAATAGAAAAACCGCAATGGTTATAGTCGAAGCTATCCAAGGCGAAAATGGAGTAATCACACCACCTGCCGGATACTTAAAATCAATTCGTGAAATTTGTGACGCGAATGGAGCGCTTTTAGTAATCGATGCAATCCAAACTGGAATGGGAAGAACGGGATTTTGGTTTGGCTATGAACATGAAGAAATCATTCCCGATGTAATTACTCTAGCTAAAGGTTTAGGCGGCGGTTTGCCTCTTGGAGCCATGATTGCAATTGGACCTTCATCTCATTTATTCAAACCTGGTGAACATGGAACTACATTCGGCGGAAATCCAGTTGCCTGCGCTGCCGGTCTTGCCGCTATCAATTATGTTGAAAAGAAAGCATTAAATGAGAAAGCGCTACTTCTCGGAGAATTTTTAAAAGATGAGTTAATGAAAGTTGAAGGTGTTTCAGAAGTTCGCGGAAGAGGTCTATTGCTCGGAATCGTCCTAGAGCAAGAATGGGCAAAAGAGATTGCTAACTATTTGATGGCGAAGGGCGTTCTAGTGAATGCTCCTAATTCAAATACCATCAGAATCGCTCCACCTTTGATTGTCACAAAAATTGAGTGCGCAAAATTTGTAAAAATTTTCAGTGAGGTGATGGCAAATGGTTAATAGTGCAGCGGCAAGACGTGCCAAAGTTATAGCTTTAGTTGAATCTGGTGTTATTCACTCTCAATCAGATTTGGTAAAGGAATTGAAGAAATCAGGATATAAAGTAACCCAGGCAACTGCATCCCGCGATTTAGAAGAGATTGGTGCAGTTAGAGGCAGCAATGGTTATCAATTAGCTTCCTCTAGTGATGATTCGCTTGCAAGAGTTTTAACTACAGAGAATTTGATTTTGAGTGTTGAAGCTTCTGGAAATCTAGCGGTAGTAAGAACTCCACCCGGAGGAGCACAGTTACTTGCATCCAACCTAGATCACTCGAAACTTAAATCAATAATCGGAACTATTGCAGGTGACGACACGGTGCTGGTTGTTTCTCGTAAATCCAATGGCGGGGCAGAACTTGCGAAAGAATTGCTTGCTTTAGGTAAGAAGAGAGGTAAGAAATAATGGCGCTCTGGGGTGGACGTTTTAGTTCTGGACCAGCTGAATCAGTTTTCGCGCTCTCACGTAGCGTCCACTTTGATTACCGATTAGCACCTTACGATCTACGCTCCTCTTTGGCTCACCTATTTGTATTGGAAAGTAGTGGATTAATAAATAAAAGAGATGCGGAGCAGATTGCAAAAGTTCTACGCGAACTAATGGCGGAAGTATCAAATGGTGACTTTGGAATTAATGAGAATGACGAAGATATTCACTCAGCGCTAGAGCGCGCAATGATGGATAGAATCGGCGAAACTGGCGGAAAACTTCGCGCTGGTCGTTCTCGCAATGATCAAGTTGCAACAGATTTACGTTTATTTGCAATCGACCATATGCTGCAAATTGCAGAGTTAATCACAGAACTTCAGGTCGCTTTACTTTCGAAAGCGAAAGAGTACGCAGATGCTCCGGCCCCTGGATTTACTCATTTACAACATGCTCAACCAATTCTCTTCGGCCATGAATTAGCAAAACATGTTCATGCTTTTGCACGTGACTTGGATCGAATAAATGATTGGCTAGCCCGCACTTCATACAGTCCATTAGGCGCTGGAGCGCTTGCCGGGAGCTCTTTGCCATTAAAGCCGGAAGAGACCGCAAAGCAACTCGGATTCAATGGTGCAATTGGTAATTCAATTGATGCTGTGAGTGACAGAGATTTTGTCGCTGAAGCTCTATTTATTCTTGCAATGGTTGGTGTACATCTTTCTCGCATTGGAGAAGAGTGGTGCATCATGGCAACTTCAGAATTTGCTTGGGCAAAATTAGATGATGCATTCTCGACTGGTTCATCAATAATGCCGCAGAAGAAGAATCCTGATATGGCTGAACTTGCTCGCGGTAAAGCAGGACGTTTAGTTGGCAATTTAACGGGTGTACTTACCATGCTTAAAGGTCTGCCTTTTGCTTATAACCGCGATTTGCAAGAGGATAAAGAACCCTTCTTTGACAGCCTTGACACTTTGCTCTTAACGTTGCCAGCAGTAACTGGTATGGTTGCCACTACGAATTTTGATCGTGAGAAAATGGCACTTGCAGCACCAACTGGATTCTCACTAGCCACAGAAATTGCCGATTATCTAGTTCGAAA
>JALRDT010000153.1 GCA_023262125.1 Candidatus Nanopelagicaceae bacterium
TCAATTTTTTTGATCCTAAGCGTGTGGTAGCTTTTCCACATTTGTCTCTTGCATCAGGTGCCATCAAAGGCTGGGATAAACGGAATCAATTTTATTTTCAACTTTTACAATCTTTAAGTGAGCATTATACATTTGATCTAGAAACCGCTTTTGAATCTCCCATGCAAGATCGTGAAGTTTTAGGCGAAACAGAAAAACGTGATGAGAAAATAATGTTACAAATTCGATTGCGAGAAGGAATTGCCAAGGATGAGTTAACTGAAACACAGTTGAAAATTCTCGAGAACTATCCGGAGCAAGTTATGAGCGTTAATAATCGCCTGGTATTGACCCCTCAAGGGCGCTTGATTGCAGACCGAATAGTCCGTGAATTGATATAGGCTATAAAATCTGCCAATTATGAGCCGCCGCCTAGAAATTCTTCGCGCAATCGTCGACGAGTACGTTGCTACTCAAGAACCGGTTGGCTCTAAAGCTTTGGCTGAAAATCACAATCTCGGTGTTTCGCCAGCGACAATCAGAAATGAAATGGCAGTTCTTGAAGAAGAGGGTTTAATTACTCAACCGCACACATCAGCAGGAAGAATCCCAACAGATCTTGGTTATAGAACTTTTGTTGATCAACTTTCGTCAGTTAAGCCACTATCTGCTCCGGAACGCCGCGCTATCGAAACTTTCTTAGAAGGTGCGCTCGATTTGGATGACGTGGTAATGCGAACAGTGAAATTACTTGCAGACGTTACCAAGCAAGTTGCAGTTGTGCAGTACCCATCTCTAGTGAAGTCTCGAGTTCGTCACGTCGAACTTGTCCTTTTAAATTCTGCTCGTACCATGTTGATTTTGATTACAGATACCGGTCGCGTTGAACAAAGAGTAATTGAATTAGCCACAGAAGTTGATGACGAATTCTTAAATTCGATGCGCATCAAACTTAATAATTCTATTTCGGGTCAACGATTGCCAGATGTTGCAGATCGTCTTACGGCATTGATGGATTCCTTAAATCAAGGTGATAGAAGAAATATGGCAGTCGTTATCTCAACATTAATAGAGATGGCGCTTGAGAAGCCAGAAGAGAAAGTCGTGCTTGCAGGTACGGCAAATTTAACTAGATTCCGTCAAGATTTTTCTGCTCAAATTCACCCAATTTTGGAAGCGCTTGAGGAGCAGGTTGTTCTGTTACGTCTTTTAGGAGGCGCTTCAAGTGGCGTTCAAGTCTTAATTGGAAGCGAACAAACCGAAGTTAATTTAAGAGAAACTTCAGTGATATCTACAAGTTATGGCGAGGTAGGGGCGTTGGGAGTAATTGGACCAACACGTATGGATTACGCAAGCTCTATGGCGGCAGTTAGCGCAGTTGCAAACTACGTAAGTAGGTATCTACAAGATTTCACGGGGGATATTGCAAATGGCTGATTTGTACGAGACCCTCGGAGTAACTAGAGATGCAAATGCTGATGAAATTAAACGTGCATATCGAAAATTAGCGCGCGAATTGCATCCAGATATCAATCCTGATCCAGCGGTTCAAGAAAGATTCAAAGAAGTAACAGCTGCATATGATGTTTTAAGTGACGATCAAAAACGTCGTCAATATGACATGGGTGGAAACCCATTTGGTGCAGGTGGCGGTGGATTTAATGGTGGCTTTGGTTTCAATGACATCATGGACGCATTTTTTGGACAAGGTGGGCAATCTCGTGGTCCGCGTTCAAGAGCAAGAGCCGGACAAGATGCTTTGATTAGAGTTGAAGTTTCATTAGAAGAGGCCTGCTTCGGAACTGATCGTGAATTAAATGTTGAAAGCGCAGTACGTTGCGAAAAATGTTCAGGAACTGGTTGCAAAGAAGGAACCAGCCCATCAACTTGTGGCATTTGTAAGGGACGCGGCGAAACTCAACAAGTAACACGTTCTATTCTTGGACAAGTAATGACTTCGCGACCATGTGCCGCATGCCAAGGATTCGGAACCACAATTTCAACACCATGTCGCGAATGCCATGGCGATGGACGAGTTAGAGCTAGACAAACTATTAATGTGAATATTCCAGGCGGCGTAGAAACCGGCAATCGCATCCAATTAGCAGGTCGCGGTGAAGTTGGTCCAGGAGGCGGACCTGCTGGTGATTTATATGTAGAAATTATTCAAAAGGAGCATGAGTACTTAGTAAGAGATGGGGATACTTTGCACTTAGCGCTCTCAATTCCGTTTAGCGCAGCTACTTTAGGTACTAAAACTAAAGTGCAATCACTCGATGGAGAAGAAGAGATTGAAATCAAAGCAGGCACTCATTCTGGTGCGAAAATTGCATTGAAACAAAGAGGAATGACTCGCTTAAGAGGTTCTGGTCGCGGTGACTTAATCGTGCACATTGAAGTTTTAACTCCAACAAAATTAAGTCGCGAAGAAGAGGAACTTATTCGTAAATTCGCTCAGCAAAGAGGCGAAGATGGTAATTCCGCCAGCGTGAAAGCTGATGATGGTTCGCTTCTCAATAAAATACGCGGAGCTTTTAGATTCTAATGCTCCAACTTTTCTTTGTTGACGACATAAACATTCCACAATTAACTGGAGATAATGCTCATCATGCAGATCGGGTACTTCGATTAACCGTTGGTGAGGAAATTCTAATTTCAGATGGAATAGGTAATTGGGCACAATGTTCAATTACTTCTGTTTCAAAGAAAGAGATTGGACTTTCGATATTACGCAAAGATTTTGAACAAAGAGAATCAAATAATATTTCGGTACTTCAAGCTCTACCAAAGAGTGATCGTGCTAAAGAGACGGTTGAATTACTCACCGCAGCTGGAGTCTCAACAATATATCCTTGGCAATCTGCGCGATCAATTGGTAAAGAATCCGATAAGTGGGAAATTGCCGCAGTCGAAGCCAGTAAGCAAAGTCGAAGATTCCATATTCCTAAAGTTTCGGCAAAACTAGATACAAATGCAGCAATCAAAATATTAAATGAATTTGATCAGATTCTGATTTGCCATGAGACCGCTAAAAGTAAGATTTCAGATGTAGTTATTTCAGCTAAAAATACATTGATTGTTATCGGCCCTGAAGGTGGATTAACAGAGGCAGAACTGGAAATATTTGCAAAAGCTGGCGGAAAGGTAATTAAGTTAGGACGACCTATATTACGTTCGGCACATGCGGGAATTGCAGCAGTTAGCGCAGTTAGTGCGCTTATGAGGGTATGGTAATTACATGGCGTTAGATCCGAATTGCATATTTTGCAAAATAATCGAAGGTGAAATTCCAGCGGAGATTGTCTATCGAGACGAGAACGTTGTGGCATTTAATGATTTAAACCCGCAGGCACCAATACATGTTTTATTGGTGCCAACTTTGCATGTCGAAAATGCAGCCGCGTTAGCTGAAGCAAGCGCCGTGGTTTCGGCCTCCTTATTGCGAGCAGCGAAAGCTATTGCGAATGAGCGGGCGCTACCTGGATATAGAACTGTCTTTAATACCGGCGAAGCGGCAGGACAATCTGTTTTCCACGCTCATATGCACCTATTAGGTGGACGTGATTTCACCTGGCCACCTGGTTAGACTTCAACCTACAAATGGAACGAACCCTGATAACGGTACCGACCGCCATTCCAATGGTCGCACTTGTTGGCCCAGCCGATAAAAATCTTAGAGAAATTGAAAGTGCTTTTCCTAATGTCTCTATGACAGTACGCGGTAATGAAATTGCACTTCGCGGAGATGTCGAAGAATGTGACAAAGTCGAACAGCTCGTAACTGAATTATTAGTTGTACTTAGATCTGGTCAAGATATAAATCCGGAAGTAATTAAGCGTTCTATTTCGATGCTCAAATCTAATCCGCAAAAACATCCCGCAGAAGTTTTATCTTTAAATATTGTCAGCAACCGAGGTCGAACCATAAGACCAAAGACCGCAAATCAAAAAGCATACGTTGAAGCGATTGCAGAAAATACAATTACTTTTGGAATTGGGCCAGCCGGAACAGGTAAGACATATTTGGCGATGGCCAAAGCAGTAGCGGCGCTACAGGCACGGGAAATTAACCGAATCATTCTTACTCGACCTGCAGTTGAAGCTGGCGAGCATCTTGGTTTCCTGCCTGGAACTTTGACTGAAAAAATAGATCCATACTTAAGACCACTATTTGATGCTCTTCATGACATGTTGGATCAAGATGCCATTCCAAAATTGATGCAATCAGGTGTTATTGAAGTGGCGCCACTTGCATACATGCGTGGCCGAACCTTGAATGATTCATTTATTATTTTGGATGAAGCGCAAAACACAACACCGGAACAGATGAAAATGTTTTTAACTCGTCTGGGATTTGGTTCGAAAATGGTTATTACTGGCGATGTAACCCAGGTTGATTTACCAGGTGGCAAGAATTCAGGCCTTGCAACAATCCGTAAAATATTAGATGGCGTAGATGACATCGCATTCTTAGATTTAACTGCAGAAGATGTGGTCCGCCATCGTTTAATAAGCGACATTGTTAGTGCATATGAGGCATATGACGAACAACGAGAGAAAAATCTCTCACAAACTCGTCAATTAAGATGATTGAAATTGAAAACCGTTCAGGACAACTTGCCCCTGAATCTGAAATACAAAAGTTATTGGAATTTTCAATACGCGAACTCGGCTTGCACCCAGAATGCGAATTAACTTTGGCATTTATCAACGATGAAGAGATGGAACAGCTGCATATCAAGTGGATGGATTTACCTGGTTCTACAGATGTCATGAGTTTTCCGATGGACGAATTAAAACCAAATGACCCCGAACCTGGAATTCTTGGGGATATTGTAATTTCTCCAGTTTTTGCCCGTGCACAAGCTGATAAAGCTGGCCATTCTTTCGAACACGAGATAAAAATATTAGCTGCACATGGTTTACTGCACCTTTTGGGCTATGACCATCAAGAACTTGAAGACGAGAAAGTAATGTTTGCCTTGCAAGAAGATCTAGTGAAGAGGTCTGCAAAATGAAGTACTTTCTTTTGGCTGTCGTTATGTTCTTAACTGGCTTTTCTGCAATCTTCATTAGACCTTTCTCAAAATTCATTGTAGGAATTGCCAACATTTTGACACCTGGCCAGAGATTTAAGACTAACATTTTTAAAAACGAAGAAGAATTACGCGAATTAGTAAATCAAGCGCACGAACGTGGTTTAGTTGAAGAAGACGAACACGAAATGATTCACTCAGTTTTTGAGCTAGGCGATACATTGGTCCGCGAATTGATGGTCCCGCGTACAGAGATGGTTTGGATCGAACATGATAAAACTTTGCGTCAAGCTCTTTCATTGGCTCTTCGTTCAGGATATTCGCGTATTCCGGTAACAGGAGACAGCATTGATCAAATCATAGGTATTGCTTACATTAAAGATTTAGCAAAACGTTCGCACGATCACCGCGAAGCAGAACAAACTGAAAAAGTAGAGCAGTTAATGCGACCTGTGGTCTTTGTACCTGAAAATAAATCGGCTGCCGAGTTGTTAAAAGATATGCAGAGAGACCAAATCCACTTGGCAATAGTTGTCGACGAATACGGCGGCACTGCTGGACTAATAACAATTGAAGATATTATTGAAGAAATTGTTGGTGAAATCGCTGATGAATTTGATGACGAAGAAGATCAATTTGTCTGGATTTCTGAGGATAAATTAAAGGTACAAGCAAAAGTACATGTTGAAGACCTTGCATCTGAATTAGAAATTGAACTTGACCCCGAATTAATTGAAGGTGTCGACACTATCGGTGGTTTAATGGCAAAAGTATTAGGCCGAGTACCAATTCCAGGCTCAACATTCAATTTATCGGGCTGGAAAGTAACTGCAGAACGTCCTATTGGTAGGCGTCGCCGAATTAGTTCCATGATTCTTGAGCGACAGGAATCTGAAGTAGAGCTGTAATCACCTGTAATCTTGCGTTATGCGAGTTTTACGATTTACTCCAAAACCTGGTGGCGAATTAGGCAATGATCCACTTTTCGGCCTATTAGAAGATGATGAGAAAACTATCTCGATTGTGAATGGTGATCCACTATTCAATGGCATTCAAAAAAGCGGACAATTAACTTCATTAGATGAAGTGCGGTTGCTAGCCCCAGTACTACCAAGAAGCAAGGTTGTATGCATTGGGAAAAATTACTCCGAACATGCCAAAGAGATGGGTGGCGAAGTTCCGGCTGAGCCAATAATTTTCCTGAAACCAAATACTTCTGTTGCAGGACCTGGAGATGTAATTAATTGGCCTTGGATGTCAGAGCGAGTTGATCACGAAGCAGAATTGGCAATTGTGATTGGTAGAATTTGCAAAGATGTTCCTAGAGAGCGCGCTAGTGAAGTAATTTTTGGTTACACAATCGGAAATGATGTAACTGCCAGAGACTTGCAATCACGTGATGGACAATGGACTAGAGCTAAAGGTTTTGACACTTTCTGTCCTCTGGGACCTTGGATTGATACTGAATTTGTTCCAGGCAATCAAGAGATCTCATGTGTAGTAAATGGAGAGGTAAAGCAAAAAGCCACTCTAAATCAGATGATGTTCGGGGTAGATGAAATAATTCATTTCGTATCTTCTGTGATGACTTTGCTACCTGGTGATGTAATTTTGACAGGAACACCTGCCGGAATAGGTCCAATTCCAGAGAAGGGCACAGTTACGTGTGCGATTTCAGGGTTAGGTGAGTTAACCAATAAACTCTCTGCTCGTGGGTAAAGAAATTCGAGTCCGTTTCGCACCTTCTCCAACCGGAGATCTGCATGTCGGCAATATTCGCACAGCGCTTTTCGACTGGGCCTTTGCTCGCCATACCGGTGGCACCTTTATTTTTAGAATTGAAGATACTGATAAAGAGCGCGTTACC
>JALRDT010000068.1 GCA_023262125.1 Candidatus Nanopelagicaceae bacterium
CTGAACGAAGAAGATTATTTAGAGCATGCAGTTAGCGCGATTTTGGCGCAAGATTTCCAAGGTTCAATTGAAGTCATCCTCGCTATCGGCCCTTCACGTGATCGAACTTTAGAGATTGCCAAAACTTTGTCAGAAAAAGATGATCGAGTAAAAATTGTAAATAATCCAACTGGAAGGACTGCGGCAGGATTAAATCTTGCAATTGCAAATTCAACTCATCCAATTATCGTACGTGTTGACGGTCACGCGAATATTCCAAGCAATTACATAAGCATTGCCGTCAAATTATTGAATGAAACTGGTGCTGTAAATGTAGGTGGCGTAATGGCAGCCGAGGGAGTAACTTCATTTGAAAAAGCAGTTGCTAGTGCCATGCGAAGTCCTTTGGGTGTTGGTGCCGCCAAATTTCACACCGGAGGCGAAGCTGGCGAAACTGAAACTGTTTATTTGGGTGTTTTCAAAAAAGAGGCTTTAAAAGCAGTTCATGGTTTTGATGAACATTTTACAAGAGCTCAAGACTGGGAACTGAATTTCAGATTAAGGCAAGCTGGCGGCAAAATATATTTTGATCCGCGATTAACCGTTACATATAGGCCAAGAAAATCTTTGGCTGCTTTAGCAAAACAGTATTTTGAATATGGAAGATGGCGCAGAGTGGTGGCTCGCACTCACAGAGGGACCATAAACGCTAGATATTTAGCTCCACCTTTTACAGTTGTCGGAACTTCAATCTCTTTGGTTCTGGGATTTCTTAATCCAATTCTCTTCATTCCGGCAGGTGTTTATGCAACTTTCTTAGTTTTTGCCTCAGCCACCATCGGCAAGACTTTTAAAGAAAGGTTTTACCTTCCGGCAATCTTGTTTGTTATGCATATGAGTTGGGGAGTTGGTTTTCTTACATCTACCCGCCGTTTTCTCAGGTAACCTTGCCCATATGAGCAAGCCAGTTGAAGTTTACGAACCATTTCGTGCTGGCCTGCCTCCGCTAGGAAGATATTGGCGTTCATTATGGGCTCGAAGATCCTTCATGAATGAATATGCTAAATCAGAACTGCATGCCAGCCACTTTGATTCATTTTTTGGCCAACTCTGGCTGATCTTAAATCCCTTAATGCTCTCAGCAATTTACTTTGTTTTGATCAAAATCATCGCAGGTAGCGCCGATAGCACTAGATATGCACATTTAACTGCATGCTTATTTCTTTTTTATCTTGTAAGTAATGCAATGAACAGCGGCACCAAATCCGTAACTTCTAGCGAAAGTTTGATTTTAAACACCGCTTTCCCAAGAATCGCATTACCGCTTTCTACAACAATTGTGGCTCTTTTCAAATTTCTACCAACCATTCCAGTATTTTTAATTATTAAATTCTCAGTAGGACTACCTTTTGACTGGAATATGCTCTGGGGCTTCTTGGTAATTTTTATAGCATTAATTTTTGGTCTAGGTGTTGCAATTCTTATATCTGCGGCAAATGTGTATGTCCGTGATATTTCAAATTTTCTACCTTATTTAAATCGCACTTTGCTCTATGTCTCACCAGTTCTATTTGAAGCATCAAGCGTGAGTGATCAATTGGCATTTTTCAAGAATATTAATCCTTTTTTCCCAATTCTAGATTCATGGTCACGAGTAATGGTTCACAATGAAAGCTTGATTTGGGGAGATGTTGCGAAGGCAGCTATATGGGCCTTTGGCACTTTCTTAATTGGAACATACCTGTTTTTATCTCGCGAACGAGAGTTTGCTGTCCGTGTTTGATCCACATAAAGCTGGCGAAATCGCCGTCTCAGTACAAAATCTGGGATTAATTTACAAAACAACTATTGATAAGAAATTGTCATTATCTAACCGCGTAAAACACCTTGGGCGTGGTACCAAACAAACCAGAATAGTTAACGCACTAGATGGTGTTAATTTAGATATTGACTATGGCAATGTACTTGGCGTAGTTGGTGCAAACGGTGCGGGTAAATCGACCATGATGAGAGTCATCAGTGGAATTCTTCCGCCGACATCAGGGCGAGTAGAGGTTTACGGAAAAGTTTCAACTTTGCTTGCATTAGGTGTGGGTTTCAATAAGCAATTAACAGGTCGCGAAAATGTAATTCTTGGAGGACTCGCTTCAGGTTTATCGCGTGATGAAATCGAATCACATTTCGAAGAGATTGCTGATTTCGCAGAGCTAGGCGAGGCAATTGATGCTCCAATGCGTACATATTCTTCTGGAATGTATGCGCGACTTGGATTTTCAGTAGCTGTCACTGTAAAGCCGGACATTTTGATTGTTGATGAAGCTCTAAGTACCGGAGATGCCAGATTTAAAGAGAAGAGTTTGGCTAAATTAAAGGAGCTACGTGGAGATAACCGAGCTCTGATTTTGGTAAGCCATGCACTCGGAACAATCAGAGATGTTTGTAACGATGTTGCTTGGTTGCACAAGGGAAAATTAATTCAAAGAGGCATGCCAAACGATGTTGTCGATGCGTACCAAGAATTCCTTGCGGTCGGAAAGAGCGCAGTTGTTAATGAGGATGTATAAAAGCGCAATCGCGCTAATTTCAGTTTTTATTTTATTCTCGGTATCTACACCTCCCATAAATGCAGCTGAATCATTTACATTTAACGGCAACGGTTTTGGTCATGGCGTTGGCCTAAGCCAAATTGGCGGGAAAGCGATGGCGCTAGAAGGCAAAAGCGCTGAGGAAATACTTAAGTACTACTACACCGGAGTTACCGTTGAACCGGTATCTGATTGGTATGACGTACGCGTGAATATTGGTAATAAATTAGCTACCGCTACGATTCAGTTGGTAAGTAATACTGGTTTTCTTAAAATAAATGATTACATTATCAATGAAAAATTAGTGGTGGCGCAGTTTAAGTACACTCCAACGGGAATTACCACCACAATTAGAAAATCTAAAATTGTGATTGCCACGTTACCTGCTTCAAATGCCATCACACTCCAGTGGAGCGGAACCAGATTTCTAGAGGGCGATACTGCGGTAGTCGCTTTTAATGCTGGGAAAACTGTTAGATATCAATATGGTCAGATGAACTTGCTTGTAGTGGGGAAAAGTTTTGAAGCGACCAACACAGTTCGTTTAAAGGATGAATATTTGTATGGTATTTCTGAAGTGCCAAGTTCATGGCCAAAAGAGATGTTACGCGCGCAAGTAGTGGCAGCTCGCACCTATGCAATTTCGAAAGCGGGAATTTATAGGCCTAGCTGTGATTGTGATTTATTCGGGAACACTAAAGATCAACTCTTTGTGGGACTTGGAAAATTAAGTGAGAGCAAATACGGAGCTCTTTGGAAAGATGCTGTGGATTCAACTAGCATTGATGAAGAGAATGGCTTAGCCATCACATACATGGGAAATCCAATTAGTGCTTTTTACTCATCTTCATCAAGTGGCTTCACGGAGAGCTCTTTTAACGCTTTTGGAACTGAAATTGAGTATCTACAGCCGGTGGCAGATCCAGTAAGTCTTGATCCAGTGCGAAATCCAAATTATGCAAGTTGGACCAGAACTTTAAGTGGATTAGTAGTTGCAAGAGCTTTTGGGCTACTTGATGTTCAAGAATTGGTTATCAATGATAAACGAATTGAGGCAACTAGCTTAAATGGCACTAAAACATCACTTAGATTAGAGACTTTTAGATCTAGAACTGGTTTGCCATCACCATTTTTTAAAATAATTTAACTTAAGTTTAATTAGAATGAAGAATTGAATTCAATCCACCCCAAGAACCGGTTTTTGATACCACTTCTAGAGCGCCGCTTTGAGAATTTCGGCGGAATAACAAATTATCCCCACCGCTTAATTCAGCAGCTTTAACAATTTGTCCATCCGGCAAAGTTACTTTTGCGGCTGCAGTTATATATGTACCGGCTTCTACAACGCAATTATTGCCAAGCGAAATACCAAGTCCGGAATTTGCACCTAGCAGAGATTTTTCACCAATTGAAATAACTTGCTTGCCTCCGCCAGAAAGTGTTCCCATTATGGATGCGCCGCCACCAATATCACTTCCGTCGCCAACAACTACACCCGCAGAGATGCGCCCCTCAACCATTGAAGTTCCCAATGTTCCGGCATTGAAATTTACAAAACCTTCGTGCATAACAGTGGTGCCACTTGCAAGGTAAGCACCTAATCGCACTCGATCAGCATCTGCGATACGAACTCCGGATGGAATTACATAATCAACCATTCGCGGGAATTTATCTATGGAATAGACCGTGACTTGTCCGTACTTGGCTCGAAGTTTCGCTCGGACTAATTCGAAACCTTCTACTTCGCAAGGACCATGATTAGTCCAAACTACGTTTGCCAATAAACCAAAAATTCCATCAAGAGATAAACCGTGTGGTCTTATCAATCTATGTGAAAGTAGGTGAAGACGTAAATATGCATCTTTGGCATCGGCTGGTGCAACTTCGGTATCAATTTGAATTGAAACTATTTCACGTTTAATGCCACGAATATCATCGGTGCCGGCTAGCGCGATTAAATCCGCCGAAGCAGAGCCATTTAATGGCGCGAGCGCAGGGTTTGGATACCAGACATCGAGCACCACTCCGCTTGCGGTGATGGTGGCAATGCCGTGACCAGATGCAATAGACATAAGCGCATATTAGTCTGTGCTGATGAAAGTTAGCGTCTTCTGTTCCTCTTCGCCAACCATTGATGAGAAACATATCCACTTGGCCACGGAACTGGGCTCAGGTATCGCATCCAGAAATTGGACCTTGGTATCAGGCGGCGGAAAAATCTCAAGCATGGGTGCGGTCGCTAAAGCAGCTCGTGCTGGTGGTGCGCAAACAATCGGCGTGATTCCAGATGCGCTAGTAAAAATTGAATTTGCAGATCATGACTCTGATCAATTACATGTAGTTAAAGATATGCGCGAACGAAAAGGATTAATAGAAGAACTTTCTGATGCCTTTGTTGTACTTCCAGGTGGCGCAGGTACGCTGGAAGAGTTATTTGAAGAGGGCGTCGTGATTGCAGCAAAGCGTCTTCCCGGTCGCCCAAGGCTCAATCCAGAAACACTCATAGCTACTGCATAATGCATTTGAAATCATTATCGCTATTGGTTCGAGCTTTTATCTGCCGTAAGGAACTTTCTGCAGTTCCTGATAACTCCAGCTATTAGCTCGAGCCAGTCGATATTGCTTCATCATGTAATCAGCCATTTCCCGATATAGATCCTTTTTTTCCAAGCCAAATGTCTGCTTTACAGTTTCAGACCAGGAAGTCTTTGATGCATCTCGAATCAATTTGAGATATCCAGGTATTCCAACTTTTTTCACTATAAATTCGTTAGCAAGGATGGAATGGTCATAGATTTTGGAACGAACAGGTCCGCAGGTATCTCCTTGCCGATTTATGATGTCTGATCGATCGATTTCATTTAAGAAATTAATCCATTCATCCAAACCCCAACTCATTTCATTTAGTCGCAAAAAGTCAGTCTCAAATTTGATATTTCTTGCTTGAATGTAGAAATCCGCATCTAATCTACTTGCAATCAAAATTCCAAAGAATTCGGCCCCGCCTTCAATTTGCCAACATGGCATAAAGTTTTGATACTGACTTGATTGCTCATAAAAAATATTATGAGTAAATTCATGCTCTATACGGCCGGTGAAGAATCGAGTACTTAATTCGGTAAGATTTTTTATCTGATAAGAATCAACGTTGTGATCACGGAATTGTCGTTGTCCTGCAGTGGGTATATCTGGGCGCCCATTACTTACGTTTTCGACGCATTCGGAAATACTTTGGATTCGATATAGCCACTCATAAGTACTCTCACAAATCCAACGTGCTTCATTGTGGTTTGCAATGACTACCTTGAATGCATTTGTCACGGTGCTGTATGGCGCCCAAAAACGAGCTGCCAATTCATATCGCCTCTTCACTTCTTCGACAACTTCTTTGTCGGCTTTTTCACTTATAACAAATTCGATTTTTATGTTGTGATTTCTTGGAATTTCTTTGTTAGTCCAATCATAAAAAACGCCAAGAGCCGACTGATCAATTTGAGACCACCTCTCCGAAAGAGATCGAGCCGTTGTTTGTGGAGAAGGGGTTGTGGAAGGAGTAGGTGTTTGAGATGGAACAGGCAACGCAACAGTGGAAGGTATTGGCGATGGACTCATAGATGGTTGACGAGAAGCGGTCGGGATGCCCTTGCTCCAAACTAACTTCTTACCGCTCTTCACGCAGGTGAATTTCAATCCTTTGTACGTTTGAGTTTTCCCCGCCTTTACGCAAGTTGCTCCGGATTTAGGCGAAGGTGCTGCAACGGCCGGAAGGCTTGAAAGTGCGAGAGTGCTTGCGAGAAGAGTTGTTGCGAACGAAGAAACTTTCACATGCGTCAGAGTATTGGCAAAGCGGTTGGGAATCTAGGAAGTGCTAGTTAGCGAGGGAACCTTGCAAGTGCGATGGAGTGATTTCAGGGAACCAGGAGAGCGCTTCGTCGCGGAAGTTTCCTTGGGCGCGGAGCTGACAGAAGATTCCAGTGGTGCCCAACGTAACGCGGTGGATCAATACATATTCGGGTGGAAGATTGAGTTGGAAGCCGATTTTCGCGGTCGGATTGCGTGGGTCGCCAACGCGGACGCTCTGTTCGCGAAGCCATTCGCGGGTATAGGCGAAGTGTTCGGTGCGAAGTGGTTCCACTAGTGGAAGTAGATAATCAAGAACTAATTGCGGATCGACATCAACTTCAGCGAGGATAAATCCATCTTCTTTAAATCCGTTGTAGAGAGCGATTGCATCGCCTTCAAGCGCATTGCGAAGTAGCTTCTTGAAAGGTTCTGGGAATCCGTTTGGAAGTCGATTGCATGCACCAAAATCAAGAACACCGAGGCGACCATCTGCGAGAACTCGGAAGTTTCCAGGATGTGGGTCTGCGTGAAGCAACCCGGCGCGAGTGGGAGCCGTGAAGTGGAAACGTGCGAGACGAATTCCAGCGTTGTTACGCTCTGTTTGAGTTCCGCTAGCAATAACTTTCGATAGTGGTTTTCCTTCTAGCCATTCACTAACAAGAACGCGATCCGTGGCCGTGACAACTTTAGGGATAGCAATATCTGGATCGTTTTCAAAAGCGGTCCAACAAGTTTCTTGCGCCTGCGCTTCATAACGGTAATCAACTTCTTCAATGATACGTGCGCGAAGTTCTTCAAGCAGGGGTTTCATCTCAAGACCGGGCATGAAGAGCTGAAAGATTTTGGCAAAACGTTGAATTTGATTTAAGTCGGAGACGAGAGCTTCGGCTGCTCCGGGATATTGGACCTTGACCGCAACAGCGCGACCATCTTTCCAAATACCTTTATGAACTTGTCCGATGGAAGCAGAAGCTGCGGGAGTGTCATTGAATTCGGAGAAGTTATCTCTCCAATCTTCGCCAAGTTCTTTTGCAAGTACTTTATGAACAACGCGCGCTGGAAGTGGAGGCGCGGCTTCCTGTAATTTCACAAGAGTTTCCCGATAAGGCTTAGCGATGTCTTCCGGTAACGCAGCTTCAAAGACAGAGAGTGCTTGACCAAACTTCATTGCGCCGCCCTTGAGTTCGCCAAGGACTTTGAATACTTGTTCTGCAGTCTTTTCTTGTAGTTCTGCAAATGCGAAATCAGGAGATTGACCGATGAGTTGGCGACCGAAGCCAAGAGCGCCGCGACCTGCGACAGAGAGCGGAATAGTTGCGAGCTTGGCGCTGCGCTTTCCGGTCTTCTCAGGAATCTTCTCTGCCATAGGCGCATTCTCTGCGAGTCAGAGTCTTGGCGCGACTTGAATCATGCTTCCCATGCGCACCCGCACGCATGATGTTGTGACCAATGTTGTATTTGTGGGGAGGTGTAGTCACGGACGGTATGGATGTGCGAGGTTGCGTGATAGGCGCTGATCTTTCGATCGGAGAGTGCAATGACATCAAGAGCAATTGCACCTGCAGCAGCAATGGCAAGTGCGGCATTGGTTTCTGACGATTGTTCGAGCGGCCACTCATTCTTCTCGCATAATTGGAGACATCGATAACATGGTGATTTACCTGGCGTAACGAGCGGTCCAATACGAACCTCAGCGCTGGATGGAATTTCAACGAGAAGATGCCGCGTATTTTCAGCCATCCATCTTTGTATGGAGTCAGGGCTTGGAGTTCCAATACTGATGATGAGATCAGGATTATGCACTTGGGTTTTGGGTTCGACGAAAAGAAGTGAGTGATTGCGAATCTCATCCACGATTGATCTGCGCGTTTGACCAAAGTGAGAGCGAGTTACATATCCACCAGAGATATCACTTTCCAGAATCTTGAGTGATGGATCCTTAGTCCCAACTCGATGTATGACAGAAAGTTTCGAGAACCCGGATGCGCTTAATACTCCAACAAGCGCGTTCACGATCTTCCCATAACCGAAGATCACTACTTGGAATGACCGGCGATTCACGATTGATGTTCGCCCACCATCAATATCGCCGGGGGCAAAAGTGGCGGCATCGCATTCAATCTCAATTCGCTTGAGCGCAGTCTCTATGGCGACATCACTGGCAACGTGATCTAAATCAGAGACTTCTTCGATGCGCCCCAGCTCTGGGTTGTAGCGGCGCAGATATGAAACGGGAGTTCGGTGGAGATCCACCAAGTCATGCGCGCGAAGCTCGTTAATGAGAGACTCGATAGCGGTGGGCGAAAGTCCCGATGTGTTCGCTAGTTCCGTGAGCGTTGACTTCCCATGTAGGAGACCAAGGATCGCCTCGGTTCCAACCCCACACCATTGGGAAGGTAACGTGCACAAACGCCAGCGCGAACCAATCCGAACTTCATTACCGCTCTCGTTGTGATGAAACGTAATTCCTGATTTCAGCGCTGGGCGAATAGTCATGCCCGATCATGTGTAGTGACGTGTGAAAAGTAGGGTGTGGACTTAGCTTTGCTGTGGATGAGGGTTCTAATACGGAGATAAACGTTCTGCCAGAAATACTCTGGGTTTACCCGTGCATAAGAAAAGCGCCCGTGCATGATGCACGAGCGCTCTCTTTAATTCGGTGATTAAGCCTTGCCCAAGATGCGGTTGACTTTAGTGCCGCATGTGGGGCAGATGCCCTGTGCCATACGACGACCAGAGTCGGAGACCTTTACAGTTCCTTCGAACTGACGCTTCTCTTTGCACTTAACGCAGTAGGCCTCACCTTTATATGTCTCT
>JALRDT010000077.1 GCA_023262125.1 Candidatus Nanopelagicaceae bacterium
CGAAGATGAGATTTGTTTCAGAAAAATCTGTGGAACAGATGCTGGCACGAATCGCTTTGACTCTGGGTATACCTTATGATCGAAAACATAATTCCAGGGTTCGGCTTCTGAACTCATATTACGAGCTAATTAACGGTCATAAGTAATCTCTTAAGATAGATTTAACTCGTGGAGTTAAATCAGCTTAAAAGTCAGTGGAATGAGGTTCTATTTGCCCTCGAAGCCCGCAATCGTGTTGCCTGGCTAACCTTTTTTGATGCACGCCTTTCAAAGCTTGACGGAAATTTACTTCACCTTGATTTTTCAGATTCAGAGAAATTTTCAGGCGATCATTCATTTTTTGATTCACGCACCAAATTTGCCCCAATGCTCACTGAAGTTATCAAGGAAATCACAGGTTCGGACTTGGAGATTAGTTGGTGAAGAAACTCATTTTTGGTTTGCTCTCACTTTCTCTTTTGTTAATTGGAATCGAAGGAGCTAACGCTGCTAGTAAACTCTCTTTAACCATCACGAAGACTCCTACAATTGGAGAATCCAGAGTCACGTTGTACGGAATATTGAAGCCGGCCCGAAATAATGTACAAGTCCGAATTCAAGTTAATTTAAAAGGTAATTGGACTAATACTTCTCTAGGTGCGAAAACTAAATCCAGCGGTTCCTGGAAAATTGAAGTAGTTTCTACTGCACTTGCAGGTTCTGCGACCTATCGAGCTGTAGCTGGGTCTGTCTATTCCAATCAACGTAAATTTACAATTGACCCCGAAACCGCAATTACTCAATCAGACCCAACTTCAATGATTGAGCTTGCAGGTCCTGGCGGACGCATACATGGTGTAGATATAAGTCGCTGGCAACATCCAGGCGACAAATTAATTGATTTTGCAAAGATGTATAAAGCTGGAGTTCGCTTTGTGATGATTAAAGCATCCGATGGTAAAGATAAATCAGATATCGATGCGCGTAAATGGTTATCAATCGACATGGACGGTGCACAAGCTGCAGGTCTATACACAGGTTTCTATCATTATGCCTATTTACCGAATTCGACTGATCCTGAAACAGTCATAACTGAAGCACGCACTCAGGCGCAGAAGGCAATTTGGAGACTAGCGTCAGTTGGTGGATATAACGAGCGCACTCTTCCTTATGCTTTAGATTTAGAAAATAATTGCATTCAATATAGTGGCACTAAATGTACGAAATACACTTCAAAAAAATTAGTGACTTTATTTGCAACTACATGGTTATCTGCTGTTAAAGATGCAACAGGCAGAACTCCGATGCTCTATTCCTATTCGCAATTCTTAGAGAATGCAATGGTTCGAAACTCCGAACTAAATAAGTACCCGCTTTGGCAAGCACACTATGGAATTAATCCTGCTGATCCACTTGGCCAACCAGGACAGAAACTAAGTGGTTGTTATGTGCACTCCTGGACAAATTCAAGTTGCACTTCTGAATGGGTTGTTTGGCAATATACATCTTGCGGTATAGGAAAGAAATATGGGGTACCGAGCGGAAGATTGGATTTAAACGTTTATCGTGGAGATATTAATTCTTTTCTAGAACTAACCAAAGGAAACTGGATTCCACAGATTGCTGACATGATGCCAATCAACGAACCTTCAAGTATGCAACTGGATTCGGCCTCATATTCAACTAGCGACAAGCCCGCAACTTTTCAATTAAATGTTTTACGTCCAAGTGGACTACCTGTTGTAACGGGCACGGTGAAATTGGTGCTACCCGATAAGAGCATTCTGCTTGACCAAAGCGCGGTCCGAGCAAAGAGCGGATCTTTCAAATTAACTGTTAAAGGGATACCGGTTGGAATATGGAGCGCTTCACTTCAGTTTATAGATAATTCCGGTACTCATGCCAAAGCAATAATCCCAATCGAATTAACTATTGCACAAGGTGAAAAGCCCACTACAACAGTTTCGCCAAGTCCTAAACCAGGCACCTCTACAAAAGTTACCGCAGATTCTTGCCGTGGTCAGATTATTAATTAAAACTGTTTAATTAGTTCTTGGTTAATTTAGCTGCTGATTTTTTGGCACTTTCAACTAGCTTTATATATTCTGCTACTGAAGCTTTCTTCTGTGGCGCTTTCCAACCCAAGTAAGAAGCCATTAAATCTGCAATGCTCTGAGCTAGATCCATTCCAAAATTTGGAGCTTCAAACCAGATGCGAGTCCTGCGCTCCATAACATCAGCAACTGTTTGAGCGCCTTCGGCAATTACTGCATAAACAATTTCCGCCTTTAAATAAGGCAAATCTCTTGTGACTGGAGTTGCTAATTTGCGATCTTCTGAAATCAATTCAAGTAAATCGCTAATGTCAGATCCATATCGATTTAGTAGATGAACAATTGTTTCAGTTTTTAAATTATATCGAGCAGCTAGTGCATCCACTTGCTGAGTAAGAGCCCAATATCCATCAGCGCCAATGATAGGTAATTTAGATGTAATGCTTTCGCTAGTTAATTTTGTAATGTCATTAGTCGCCATATCTACAGCATCTTTTGCCATTACGCGATAAGTCGTGTATTTGCCGCCAGCTAAACTGACAAAACCAGGGACTGGTCTATCTACAGTGTGTTCGCGAGAAAGCTTTGTGGTATCCACATCTTTTTTATTTGCAACTAACGGACGCAATCCTGCAAAAACACCAATTACTTGTTCGGAGCTGATTCGTGGGGATAGCACCCGATTTGCTTGTTCAATAATGTACTGAACATCTGATCTATCGGCCAATGGTGAGTTTGGATCACCCAGATACTCTGTGTCGGTAGTACCGATCATCCACTGATCTTTCCACGGAATAATGAAAAGCACTGATACCGCAGTCTTGATAATAATTCCTTCGTCGGCTTTTATGGCATTACCAGGAAGCGTTATATGAACGCCTTTGCTCATCTTTACTTCGTAACCAGGTTCTATCCCAAAGCTCTTATGTAGTTGATCGCTCCACACACCTGCACACATAATTACCGTAGAGGCTTTTACATTAATTTTCTTCTTTGAATTCAAATCTGCAACTACTGCACCAGTTACACGTTTGCCTTTTTTAATCAAAGAGTCAACTTTTGCATGGGTGATAATTGCTGCACCATGACGTTTTGCGGTTCGAGCAATCATCATGGTGTGTCGAGCATCGTCAACTTGTGCATCAAAATATCGAATCGCTCCGGTTACTACATCTGTACGCAAACTTGGAGCAATTTCAGAGATACTTTTCTGCGAAAGGTGCTTATGTCCCGGAAGTGCTCTTTTAAATCCACGTAGCGCGTCGTATAGCGCTAGTCCAGCACCTACATAAGTGCGTTCCTTAACTTTTTCATGCAACGGGTAAAGAAAAGCTACCGGCTTTACCAAGTGCGGCGCCAAAGATGAAACTAAAAGTTCGCGTTCGTGAAGGGCTTCGCGAACCAATTTAAAATCGTATTGCTCTAAATATCTAAGCCCCCCGTGAATCAATTTACTAGAGCGGCTTGAAGTACCTGATGCGAAATCATCACTTTCAACTAATGCGACAGTCAACCCTCTGGTAACGGCATCTAGCGCAACACCAACTCCGTTAATTCCACCGCCGATTACGAGTACATCAAAATGTTCTTTGGCGAGGCGGGAAAGGTCTTCCGCTCTCTGATCAGGATTTAGGCTTGAATCAAACATTACTCGCCAATCTTATCGTTAGTTAAGTAAAGTTCCTATGTGATTTTCATTGGAAGCCTAGATCAAGGCACAACTAGTACTCGATTTATCATTTTTAACGAATTAGGTGAGATTGTTGGGCAAGAACAGATTGAACATAAGCAGATTTTGCCAAATCCCGGTTGGGTCGAACATGATGCTGAAGAAATTTGGCTTAATACCTTAAAAGTAATTTCAGGTGCCCTTTCAAAAGCTAATTTAAAGAAGAGCGATTTATCTGCAATAGGTATCACTAATCAACGAGAAACCGTGGTCGCCTGGGATAGAAAATCTGGTAAACCCCTCGCTAATGCCATTGTTTGGCAAGACACGCGTACCGCCGACTATTTAGAAAAATTTTCAGAAAGCAACAAAGCGCTAATCACTAAAAAGAGTGGCACTCCGATTGCGCCATATTTCTCTGCAAGTAAGATGAATTGGTTGCTAAAAAATAAAATTAAAGACAATAGCAACTTGGCATTTGGAACTATCGATTCTTGGCTGCTTTTCAATCTAACGGGTGAATTTGCTACAGATGTAACCAATGCATCTCGAACTCAACTTATGAATTTAGAGACCCTCGATTGGGACGATGAGCTTTTAGCAATTTTTGAAATCGATCGAGATTGGTTGCCTGTAATTAAATCGTCATCAGAGATCTTTGGTAAAACCTCTGACGGAATTCCGGTTTCAGCGATACTTGGAGATCAGCAGGCTGCCATGGTTGGGCAAACTTGTTTTGATAAAGGCGAATCTAAAACTACTTATGGCACGGGCAACTTTGCATTAATTAGCACTGGGTCTGAATTAGTTAGATCAAGACATGGCCTAATAACCACCGTGCTATTCAAGTTAGGAAACGCTCCGGTTCAATACGCTTTAGAGGGTTCAGTTGCAGTAACCGGTTCTGCAATTCAATGGCTTCGAGATCAACTAGGAATCATTAATTCTTCGGCAGAGGTCGAAACTTTGGCTTCATCAGTTCCGAATAATGGCGGAGTGTATTTTGTTCCGGCATTTTCAGGGCTTTTTGCACCCTATTGGCGAAGTGATGCTCGAGGAGTAATCATTGGATTAACAAGAGCCAATACCAAGGCACATATTGCTAGGGCCGCGCTTGAAGCGATTTGCTTTCAAACTAAAGAAGTTATCGATGCCATGGAAGCTGATTCTGGGATTAAATTAAAAGAGATGCGCGTTGATGGCGGTATTACAAATAACAGACTATGTATGCAATTGCAATCAGACATAATGGGAATTGATATCGTGAAACCAGTTATAACTGAGACAACTGCGCTAGGTGCAGCATTTGCCGCTGGTTTAGCGGTCGGTGTTTGGAAAGATACCGAACAAATTAAGAAAATTTGGCGTAAAGAAAATACCTGGCAATGTCAGAGTGATGAGCTTTCCCGAAAATCAGACTTCGATAAATGGCAGAAGGCAGTTACCCGAACCTTCGCTTTAGCTGAACTGAACCAGTAAGATAGCCTTCTATGGAGCTGCGTGGAGTAATTCGAACTGATCGCGAAATGTCAGATGGCAGAACCATCCGCTATTACGACAGTAAAGTAACCGAAAGAAATGCAGTCGATAAAAGACCTAAAGAAGAGCAACCAGGTATCGGCGATTTACGCTTTGATCCATTGGTAAATGAGTGGATAGCAATTTCCGCTCATCGCCAGAATCGAATTTTCTTGCCTCCCAAAGAGCTCTGCCCGCTCTGTCCAACTACAAGCGATGAGTTGTTAACAGAAATTCCCGAGACTGATTATGAAGTCGTAGTATTTGATAATAAATCGCCTTCACTTAGACCACCTTTAGGCGATAACGCTCTTCCTGATTATGCCGGACCTGAAACTGATGAAGGTAAAGCGATTGGTAAATGTGAAGTTATTGTTTTCAACTCGGATCACGGACAATCATTCTGCGATCTATCAGAAACCCAGGTACGTACCCTGCTTGAAGCTTGGCGTGATCGCACTTATGAGCTCTCAAAAGAGCCATTTATTCGCCATATTGCCCCGTTTGAAAACCGCGGCGAAGAAATTGGCGTAACTTTGCATCATCCGCATGGCCAAATTTATGCCTATTCATATCTGCCGCCTCGTGTTGAAAAAATGCTCGCTGCTGCAAAACGCTACAAACATGAATTTGGTCGAGTGCTATTTGATGAAATTGTAAAACGAGAAATTGCAGATAAAGTGCGAATTGTTTGCCAAAACGAACATTGGATTGCTTATGTTCCATATGCTGCCCGTTATCCATATGAAATTCATGTTGCGCCAATTGCTCCAGTTGCAGATTTAACGGAGTTGACCTCCGAGCAATGCGACTCATATCCAAAAATTGCATTAGAAGTCATGAAGAGATTAGATGGAGTTTACGGAGTGCCGATGGCTTACATTGCTGCTTGGCATCAAGCTCCTGTTCGGGAAGGTAGAGATCTGCTAAGACTTCATTGGCAAATTACATCTGTAAGACGTGCGCCTGGAAAATTAAAATATCTTGCTGGATCTGAATCTGCAATGGGTGCATTCATTATGGATGTAACTCCCGAACAATCAGCGGCCCAATTGCGCGAGGTTAAACTTTGAGAATTCTAGTTACTGGTGGCGCCGGATACATTGGGGCAACTGCCGTTGCTATGTTGTTGGAAGCTGGATATGAAGTAACTGTATTGGATGACTTAAGTACCGGTCATTCAGATGTAATTCCTACAGAAGCCAAGTTTGTTAAAGGCTCTCTTCTATCAAATCAAGACTTAGACGAAGCGCTTACAGGCTGCGATGCGGTAATGCATTTCGCAGCTAAATCTTTGGTCGGCGAATCAGTTGAAAAACCAGATTTATATGCTGAAGTAAATGTTGGCGGATCTAAAGCGCTTTTTTCAAAGATGAAAGCACATGGCATTAAAAAGATAGTGCTCTCCTCCACCGCTGCTACCTACGGTGAACCTAAGCGCGTGCCTATCTCTGAAAACGATGAACCAGCCCCAAAAAACCCATATGGCGCAACAAAACTTGAAATTGACAGAATGGTGGCGACATCAGGATTCTCTGCAATTTCACTCCGATATTTCAATGTAGCAGGCGCATTGCAAAGTGCTAATGGCTGGCTGGCTGAACGACACAATCCAGAGACGCATTTAATTCCTAACATTTTGAAAGCAACTAATGATGCTCCCGTAAAAATATTTGGTACTGATTGGCCAACTGAAGATGGCACTTGCATCAGAGATTACATTCACGTGGTTGATTTAATTGAGGCACATATTAAGGCTTTAGAAACTCTGCCTGAAGCTAAGCATGAAATTATTAATTTAGGCTCTGGGGATGGCTACTCGGTAAGACAAGTTATTGCAGCGGCCGAAAAAGCTGTTGGTCACAAAATTCCTGCAATTGAAAGCGAACGTAGAGCAGGTGATCCTGCAATTTTAATTGCAGATATTACAAAAGCGAAAAGCTATTTAAATTGGCAACCTAATCGTGGAATTGATCAAATGGTTCTGGATACTTGGAATTCAATAAAATGACATTTCAATCTGTATTTGGCGCTGACCCAGATATAATTGCAGCAGCACCAGGTAGAGTCAATTTGATTGGTGAACACGTAGATTATTCAGATGGATATGTTCTGCCATTTGCTATTTCAAGCAGAACCACGGTTTCGATTAAGAAGCGCCCAGATCAAAAGATTCGATTAGCCTCAGCACAGAGAAATACTGCGATTTTCGAAACTTCAATTAGCGACCTTAAGCCAAAATCTGATGGCAAATGGGAACGTTACCCACTTGGAGTGATTTGGGTACTTGGAATCAAAGAGGGATTGGATATATACGTTGATGGCAAAGTGCCTCTAGGAGCTGGTCTCTCTTCATCAGCAGCCCTTGAATGCAGCGTAGCAACTGCGCTAAATGCGCTTTTTAATTTGAACTTAGATTTAAAAGATTTAGCACGAGCTACGCAAAGGGCAGAAAATGAATTCGTAGGCGTGCCTTGCGGCATTATGGATCAATCTATTTCACTTATGGGCAAAGCTGGCCATGCACTTCTTCTTGATTGTCGGGATTTATCTACCAAATTAGTCAAAATGGATTTAGCTGAGAGTAACTTGGAACTATTAATAATTGATACCCAGGCACATCACTCATTAGTTGATGGTGGTTACGCAGAACGACGTGCCGCTTGCGAATCGGCTGCCGCTAAATTAGGTAAATCAATGCGCGAATTGTCATTAGAAGAATTAGAGGCAGGCAAGAGCAAGTTAACTGAAACCGAATACCGTAGGGCACGACATGCGGTTACAGAAATTGCTCGAGTGGTGAAATGCGTGACCGCGCTTGAAAGCAAAGATTTTGATTTAGTTGGAGACCTAATAAATAAATCGCACGCCTCGCTTCGAGACGATTACAACGTTTCTTGTCCAGAACTTGATGTTGCGGTTGATGCAGCTATCGCTGCCGGCGCTATAGGCGCGCGAATGGTTGGCGGCGGTTTTGGCGGAAGCGCCATTGCACTTGTAAAACAATCAGAGATTGAAAAAACTAAGACCGCAGTGATGGCCGCATTTGCAAGTAATGGATTTAAAGCGCCAAGATTTTTTGAAAGCTTGCCTTCGCAAGGCGCTGAGTTAATACTTAATTAAAGTTAATTAACTTAAATTAACTTTAATTCACTGGAATTACAGAGATTACTTCTACTCCACCAATTGCACTTAATACTTGAACTAAATCCGTTGGATCACTACCTGGCACCGCGACTGTGATATCGTCATAGCCTTTGCCATCTTCGCTTTTAACGACAACTAAACCTCGAATATCTCCGCCTGCAAATCCAATTGCAGAGGCCACCGCGCCTAATGAACCCGGTCGATCAGGAAGGGTGATATGCAATCGAAAAAGCGCCATAGCCTTAGTGTAGCGAAGTCGGCTATGGCGCTTTTTCGTTAGTTTTAACTACCTTAACTGCCTTAACTGCTTGGTGCAGAACCTAATTTCACGCTAAATGTCTTGGTTCCGCCAGTAGGTAGTTCTACTAATACGCTAACAGTTGTACCTGGTGCATATGAGCGAATCTTTACAATCGCTGAAACCTCATCTGTAATACGAACTCCATCGATTGATTTGATAATTGAACCTGCCGGAATTCCTGCCTTCTCTGCACCTTCGCCAGTGCTTAATCTAGCTATCTTCGCGCCAACACCTGTGTAAGTAGTGTCAAAGAAAATACCTAGTACTGGTCTAGTTGATTTTCCGGTATTGATTAATTCGTCAATGGTTCGTTTGGCTTCGGTAATTGGAATTGAAAAGCCAAGACCAATCGATCCAGAAGTTCCGCTAGATAATGTTGCAATCGCAGAATTGATTCCAATAATTCGACCGCTACCGTCAAGAAGTGCGCCACCAGAATTTCCTGGGTTGATTGCGGCATCTGTTTGTATTGCATTCACATAGCTCTCTTGACCATATGAACCTGTCGTAACTGGACGATTTAAAGCAGAGATAATTCCGCTAGTTACTGTTGAAGCTAAGCCAAGTGGAGAACCAATTGCTACCACCGGATCACCGACAACAAGTTTGGTGGAATCGCCGAGAGTTAATTCTGGCAGATTTCCTTTGGCAATTTTGACTACTGCTAAATCGTAATTGCTATCTCTACCTACTATTGTTGCTGGAAATTGATCCCCATTATTTAATTCAACAATTAGCCTTCCAGATGAGCTTAGGGCGAAATCTTGGACTACGTGATTATTGGTAACAATAAAAGTTGAAAGCGCACTTGATTTATAAACCCAACCTGAACCAGAACCTGAACCGTTAGCAGTTGCTACTTCAAGAGAAACTACGCTTGGGCCAGCAGTAGCGGCAATTGCAGATACATCTATGGAATCACCACTAATCGAAACTACCTTTTGGCCATTTCCACAAACACCATTTTTTGAAAGATAGAGCGCATTAGTCGAAGTAACACATGCCTTAGAACCTGGGGTAATTGATGGCGCGGCATTTGAAATTCCACCCGCAAAGAGGGCGCCTGCCGCGAAACCTACGCCTACTTTGGTAGCTGTGCTATTCAAAATATTCATGTACAGAGAATGCCTTTTTTAACTAAAAAATTCCTGAGAATTAAGTTAAATCTCGACAATATTATTACCGACAATTTTGACCTTAATCTTCTCAAGTGGGCGTGGTGCGGGGCCGGCAACGACCTTGGCTGACTTCATTGGATCAAAAGCTGCCCCGTGGCAAGCGCATCTTAGTTGCTTTAGTGATGGGGCATATTCGACAGTGCAACCTTGATGGGTGCAAGTCAGGTTGTAAGCGAAGACTCCTGCTTTTGTTCTAAATAAGAGCGCGGGTGCACCGGACGCTGAAGTGAATTTAAAGGTCTCGCCAACTGGAACTTTACTAAGCGCAACAATGCGTTTGTTTGCTGCCTTTGCAATTGGCAATACATTTCGTGGAAATAGATGCCCTAGCCCCATGAATGCACCGGAAATGCCTGCAACTGCCCCGATGCGCATAATGCCTCGGCGATTAATATCAAACCTCAATGTTCCAAGACCTCTTCTTCCGCTAACACCACTTTGCAAAATTAAAAAATAGGCTAACCACATCACTGCATACGCAGTATCGCTTCCATAAAAATATGGTCGAACATTAAATGTGGCAGTTAACCAAAGTCCAATTGAAATCGAGAAACCGGCAAATGCAGAAATTCTTGGAACTACATACATTAGCGTTGCAATACCTACCGCAAATTCTCCAAAAATGGTGAGCCAACCTAAAAAGACCGCATGTTCATAAGATTGAAGTAAGAATGACCCAATAGGTGAATTCTTTGAGAATGCTTGAATCTGGGCGCCAATAAAAGTTGCTCCACCTGGATCTAGAAAACCTGGGTCAGATGCCTTATCCCAACCACCATAAATCCAAGTGATCCCAAGCCAAGCTCTAAGAAGACGAGTTGCCGGGCTCTGAGATCGCCATGATGCAGAGATAGATTTTGGACGAAATGCCATGGAAAAAGAGTAATGGTTTATTCTTAAAAAAAGCTCCCTGACTTGGACTCGAACCAAGAACCTGCCGGTTAACAGCCGGCTGCTCTGCCATTGAGCTATCAGGGAATACTGCGAGGGCAAACTCTACAACAAGCCCTGCTTAGGTAAAAATCGGCTATTTATAGGGATTTTATATAGAACCTAGCGCCTTTTCACGTAAAGCTCGTCGCTGTGATTCCAATGCAACTAATTCGGTGAATAGACCTTCGTATTCAGCATCATTTGGATTTACCCGTTGTAATTTAGATTTAGCATCTGCAATAGTTCTTGAAATTGCAACTTCATGTAAACGCGCCACGATTGATTCCACATAACGATCTGAAATTTCGCCATCTGATCTAATTGGTTCAACTGATAATTCTGTGAATAAAGATTTTAATTCTTCATTTTCAATATTTTCTAGTTTTGCACCTGCTTCGATGACGCCTCGCATAGCTTGGTATGCGGGATGTGAAAATGAATTGGCAGGTAGTTCGCCCCATCCTGTCACTAAAGCAGGGACTTGAAGTTTTGCTTTCAAAACTTCGCGCTCCAAAATTAATGTTGGTTCTTTTGGATCCGGTCTCCAGTTGCCAACTACAGAATCATTTTTTACTAACGTATTTTTACCAGCAATTTGAGTTACTGCTGATAAAACTGGGTCTATATCCATTCCTAACCAGAGCGCTAATTGTTTAACATATTCTGGACGCAGCGCCTTATTCTTAATTCGAGCAACCATAGGAGCTGTCGCAGCCAGAGCATTTACACGCCCTTCTGCATTTTGTAAATCATGTTTCTTTAATTCAGTGCGAATTGCAAATTCAAATAATGGAATTCGGCTCGCGATTAAGTCGCGAAGTGCTGCATCGCCATGTGCTTGTCGAAGTTCGCATGGATCCATTCCGCTTGCTTCTACAGCTACAAATGTTTGAGTTACAAATTTCTGATCATCTTCATACGCTCGAAGCGCTGCTTTTTGACCCGCAGCATCGCCGTCAAAGGTAAAAATAACTTCTCCACGAAAAGCATCATCATCCATCAATAAATTACGTAGAACTTTGATGTGGTCATCACCAAAGGCGGTACCGCAAGTAGCAACCGCAGTAGTTACGCCTGCTAAATGCGCAGCCATAACGTCGGTATAACCTTCGACAACTACTACTTGGCGCTTTGCTGCAATCTCTTTTTTGGATCGATCAAGTCCGTAAAGCACTTGGCTTTTTTTGTAAATCGGGGTTTCCGAAGTGTTCAAATATTTAGGGCCTTGATCTTCTTCAGATAATTTACGCGCTCCAAAACCGACTACTTCACCAGTAATATTTCTAATCGGCCAAATCAAACGATTGCGAAAACGATCAATCATTCCTTTCTGGCCCTCTTTTGATAAACCTGCTATTTCGAGTTCTTCTCCGGTAAAGCCTTGTCCTCTTAAATATTTTGTAAGCGCATCCCACTCATCAGGCGCATAGCCAACTCCAAAACTTTCACATGCAGCTCTATCAAATCCTCTTTGAAGAAGAAAATCACGACCAACTTGGGCTGCGGGTGAATTCAATTGTTCGGCATAATATTTTTGAGCAGCTTCATTTGCAGCAATTAGGCGACTTTTAAGTCCTGGTTTGTAATCACTAGATTTGCCGCCTTCATAGTTAAGTTGATAACCAATTCGTGCTGCAAGTTTCTCTACAGCTTCAACAAAAGCAATATGTTCGATATCCATCAAAAATTTGATTACATCTCCACCTTTGCCACAACCAAAGCAATGGAAGTAACCACGTGATAAAGTCACGTGAAAAGATGGTGATTTCTCATCATGAAATGGACAAAGACCTTTCTTTTGATCTCCGCCTGCTTGTTTGAGTGGCAAATAATCATTTACGACTTCATCAATGCGGACATTCTCGCGAACATACGCTACGTCTTCATTTCGAATCATGCCGCTCATGAGGACAACCTAGCGTGTAATGCATACGCCGCAGGATCGGTGAGGCTTGCAACTTGGTCAATGATTACTCTTAAGCGAGCATTTGGTGATTCGTGCCAAGCATCAAGGAATACTGTGTCCAGAACTTGCGCACCCGCTTCTTGAATCATCTCAACCAATTCATAAATTACTTGGCGTTGCTTGGCATATCGAGCCTGCGCTTCGGGGGCTTGAATTAAATAAAAGGCGCTAATTGCCTTTAAAAGCGCTACTTCCACTAATTGATTTCTAGGAATTACCAAATCCGCATCAAATCTCTTAAGTTCTCCAGCGCCATATCTATCTCTTGTAGCTTGCTCAGATTCAAAGACAAATCTTCCGATTAATTGACTAGTGGAATCTTTAAGTTTGGCCAAATCTCTATGCATGCCATCGAAGTCTTTAGGCCAGCATGATAATTTCTGTAGACGCTCTAATGCAGCTTCTGTTTCTGCCTTGCTACTTTCTAAATAACTCTTTTCTAAAATCGAATGTATCTCAGAAAGATCACTTTCAATGTCAGGAACGCTCAATTGGCTAGCCACTATTGCATCTTCAAAATCATGAACTGAATATGAGACATCATCAGACCAATCCATGATTTGTGCTTCAAAAGTGCGTTGACTTACCGGCGCACCTTCGCGCATCCAATTGAAAATTTCTAAGTCATCAGAGTAAACGCCGAATTTCTTTGTATTTAACTCTGCGTTCCAAGGATATTTTGTACAAGCATCTAAAGAAGCTCTAGTTAGATTTAATCCAACGCTACGTTTCCCATCGTAAGTTTTTGCCTCTAATCTAGTTAAGATTCTAAAAGTTTGTGCATTACCTTCGAAGCCGCCTATATCTTTAGCAACTTCTGCTAGAGCAGTCTCGCCATTATGACCAAATGGTGGGTGGCCTAAGTCATGTGCCAAGCAAGCAGTATCAATTAGATCAGGATCAGCGCCGAGCGATGCTCCGAATTCACGACCAATCTGCGCACATTCAAGAGAGTGCGAAAGACGAGTTCTTTGAAAATCATTCTCCCAAGGAACTGCGACTTGAGTTTTTGCAGCTAACCTACGTAGAGCAGCGGAGTGAATTAATCTGGCGCGATCGCGCATAAATTCGGTACGGCCAGGGCGTTTTGCTGGTTCGGCAATAAATCTTTCGCTATCACGCGCTTCGTACATAGAAGTTAGCCTAACCCGATAGCCGAAAGACCAGTACTTTCAAGATGGTCGCTAACGTGTATTCCGAGCTTTTCTAGCGTGCGATAGGCAATATAAGCATTTCCTTCGCGCCATAAATATCTGAGCGATGAGTTCTCTAAATTAAATGGACCACTTTTCACTGGCGAACAGGTGGCATTTATACCTAGGTCATCTGAAATATACGTGGATCTCTTGCAGTGATAAGGATCGGTAACAATGATGACTTCAGAAATCCCATTTAATTTAAAGTAATCGGCAAAAGCTTTTACGCTCTTTATGGTATCTCTTCCCTCTCCGATTTCTATCGCATCATTTCGTTTGATTCCATTTGCAATCAACCAACGACGACCCGCGCGTGCTTCAGTAAATCTATCCCCAGGAGCGCCGCCACCGACAGTTACAACCTTCTCTACTAAACCATCTTTGTAAATACGTAGCGCTTCTTCCAAACGAGCTTCTAGCGCATCACTTGGACGGCCATCATATTGAGCAGCTCCCATAACGACCGCATATTTAGAACTTGTAACCCTTGGATAATGTGCTTCATACCAAACTTGGGCAAAGAAGAAAGCTGGAATTCCAATTATTATCAAGAAAATCAAAGAAATAAATCTACGAATTAATTTAAACATTTTAGATTTTCATCCACCGCTAAATGCATCTTCTAATTCCAAATGAACCATTTCGTCAGGATCTTTTAGCCAGCCATCTGGAAGTGTTGGAGGTCTGCCATGGCTGGTACGACCGCGAGGTTTTTCGCCAACTTCAAGTGGATAAGGCTGATCTTCTAATTGATCTAATAAAGAACGAAATTCAGATAATGTACTAATCATGCCAAATTGACGTCGTAACTCCTGTTTTACTCTGAAACCTTTTAAATACCAGGCCATATGTTTTCTCAAATCTTTACAGCCACGATCTTCGGATTCAAAATATTCAACAATTAATTCACCGTGGCGGAACATCACTTCTCGAACTTCAAAAAGAGTAGGTAAATAACGTTCATTACTGCCATTAAATGAATTGACTAAATCTTTGAAAAGCCAAGGTCTGCCAAGGCAGCCACGCCCTACTACTACCCCGTCACATGCAGTCTCTTTAACCATCCGAACGCCATCTTGACCTGACCAAATATCACCATTTCCGAGCACCGGTATTCCAGTTGGCCGCAAATGCTCTTTTAATTCTGCAATTGCGCTCCAATCAGCTTTTCCTTCATACATCTGAGCGGCGGTTCTAGCATGTAGCGCTACCCATGTGACTCCAGCTTGCACAGCTGAATCTGCCGCTTCTAGAAAAGTTTTATGATCACTATCAATTCCGATTCGCATCTTTACAGTTACGGGAATTCCAAATGGTTTAGCAGCCTCAACTGCATTTTTCACGATACTTGAAAATAATTTACGTTTGAAAGGTAGAGCCGCGCCGCCACCCTTACGAGTTACTTTTGGAACCGGGCAGCCAAAATTCATATCAATATGATCTGCTAAATCTTCTTTACCAATCATCTCTACCGCTTGGCGCATCACAGTTGGGTCTGTTCCATACAACTGCACACTTCGCGGCCATTCCCCTGCGCCTGGTTTCATTAATCTGAAAGTTTCTTCACGACGTTCGATTAGCGCACGCGCAGTCACCATTTCTGAGACAAATAAACCTGCTCCTTGTTCGCGACAAAGTTGTCTAAAAGGAGCGTTAGTAATTCCAGCCATGGGAGCTAAGACAACTGCAGGGTCTACCTGAAAGTTGCCGTCGCGAAGTGGAAGATTTAGCAGCCGAGTAACTTCGGTGCTAGCCATGACTCAACCTGATCTATTGATACACGCTCTTGTGACATGGTGTCGCGTTCGCGAATTGTCACTGCATGATCATCAAGAGATTCGAAATCTACAGTGATGCAGAAAGGTGTGCCGATTTCATCTTGACGACGATAACGGCGTCCAATTGCGCCAGCATCATC
>JALRDT010000080.1 GCA_023262125.1 Candidatus Nanopelagicaceae bacterium
CCACCACGCTATCTGATGTGGTGGTATCAGAATCACTTCTCTTTACCTTTACCTTTTGAATTGATGAAGGCGCATCATTTTGCATGACGATAAAACTCAGTGTGATCCGGCGCTAATGTACCTTTGCCAATAATTAAATCAGCAGCACGTTCTGCAACCATCATCACTGGCGCATAGATATTTCCATTGGTTACATATGGGAATACTGAAGCGTCTACAACGCGTAAGCCTTCAACTCCATGAACTTTCATAGTCTCTGGATCTACAACGGACATTTCATCGGTTCCCATTTTCGCGGTGCAAGATGGATGCAGCGCAGTTTCCGCATCTTTTCTCACCCAATCGAGAATCTCTTCATCGGTTGATACCGATGGACCAGGTGAGGTTTCGCCTGCATTCATTGAATCCATTGCTGGTTGGGTCATGATGTGGCGTGCCTGGCGAATTGCCTCAATCCATTCACGTCGATCTTGATCCGTAGAGAGATAATTAAAAAGCATTGCAGGTTTCTCTAGTGGATTTGTGCTCTTAATCTTTAGCCAGCCACGAGAATCTGAATACATCGGGCCGATATGGAATTGGTAGCCATGTCCACCTTTAGGTCCCGAACCATCATAACGAATTGCCAGCGGCAAGAAGTGATACATCAAATTTGGATAGGAAACCTCATCATTACTTCTGGTAAAGCCGCCCGCTTCGAAATGATTTGTCGCGCCTGGACCGGTGCGGAAGAAGAGCCAAAGAAAGCCAATCCATGGTCGCTTCCAGAATTTCAGTGAAGGTTGTTGAGTTACTGGCTGCTTACATTTGTATTGAACATAAACTTCTAGATGATCCTGCAAATTAGCGCCAACGCCAGGCAAATGATGAACCATTTGCACACCAAGTGGCGCTAAATCTTTCTCATTGCCAATACCAGATAGCTGTAGCAGCTGTGGTGAATTAATTGCACCTCCGGAGAGAATTACTTCTCGTCCTTTGATTGTCTGCTTCTTACCTTTGATCAACACTTCGACGCCTACTGCGGTTTTGCCTTCAAACAAAACTTTAGTCACCATCGCGCGAGTTTTGATCTCTAAATTCTTTCGCTTCTTAACAGGATATAAATAGGCGCGAGCCGCACTTAAACGTCGACCTCGATAAACATTTCGATCAAATCGCGCAAAACCTTCTTGGCGATATCCATTTACATCTTTGGTTAAATTAAACCCAGCTTGTTGCACCGCTTCAAAAAAAGCTTTGAATAGCGGTCCCTTTGATGGACCTCTTTCGAGTTTGAGTGGACCATCGCCACCGCGTAATTCACCTTTTGGATCTGCAATGCAAGTTTCCATCTTTTTAAAATATGGCAAGCAATGTGCAAAATCCCAATTCTGCATTCCTTGATCTCTGCCCCAACGTTCGTAATCCAATGGATTGCCACGCTGGAAAATTTGACCATTAATTGAAGAAGATCCGCCGAGGACTTTGCCGCGAGCATGATAAATCTTTCGATTATTCATATGAGGCTCTGGTTCGGATTCGTACATCCAGTCGTAATACTTGCTACCGATTGGGAAAGCTAAACCTGCAGGCATATGAATGAAAACATCCCAAATGTAATCTGGGCGACCCGCTTCGAGAACTAATACCTCTTTATTGGAATCTGCACTTAAACGATTAGCTAATACACAACCAGCCGAACCACCACCGACGATGATGTAATCATAGGTTTTCAAAGAACTACTCCGTTCATAAATAAAACCGCCCGGCTAAATTCTATCTAGCCGGGCGGTTTTATTAGTAATTAATTACTTACCGGTCCAAGCCTTAACTTGGTCAGCGTGAGCATCAATCCACTTTTGTGCTGCCTCTTCAGGCTTCATTCCGCCTTCGATATCTGCAGCTACAGAGTTTTGATCATCATTTGTCCACTTAAAGTTCTGGATAAGTGTTGCAAATGGTGAACCAGAGTCCATCAACTTCTTTGAAGCAAGCTTCACAAGAACTGTTTCTGGATAATCGGTTAGGCCGCTTGCTTTCGCAGCATCTGCCCAATCGTTTGCTGGGAAGTTAACGCGTGACTTTAATAGGCCAGGCATCTTCACGAAGAATGTCTGTGGCTCATAGAAGTATGCAATTGCAGGAGTCTTATTTGCTTCTGCCTTTGTAAGAACTTCGATAAGCGCAGCTTCTGAACCAGTTGAGATTGCTTTGAAGTTCAACTTATTAGCTGAAATCATCTTCTCACCGATTGTGGTGTAGCCAGGAGGGCCCTCATACCAAGCACCCTTGCCACCAGAGTCTGCAGTCTTAAATAGATCTGCATACTTATTTAAGTTCTTTGAATCTGTGATGTCT
Organism: Candidatus Nanopelagicaceae bacterium; assembly: GCA_023262125.1. The sequence continues at coordinate 2,341 of JALRDT010000080.1, forward strand.
GGGTATTTTTCAACCATCCAAGGTGCAACGTACATGCCGATACGACCAATGTTGCCATTTGGACCAACTTCAACGATCGCTTCGCGATCTACCCATTCTTGCCAACGTCCGCCGCCCCAGTCTTCGATGATTACGTCAACTGTGCCAGCTTCCATCGCATCGTAAGTTACGCCAGCTTCTTCAAGTGTGGTCTGATTGATTGTGCAACCTAGTTCCTTCTTAGCAATTTCTGCTACAACTTGTGCTGATGCTGTGTAACCATTCCATGCATGCATTGCTATACCCCAGGTACCGCAATCTGCTGAAGCCTCTTCGGACTTTGAGCTACAAGCTGTAAGCACAAGGGAGAATGCCAAGACTGAAGATGCAAGCGCAATTTTGCGACCATGCTTTAATCTCATTACCCCTCCTTGGATAATTTAAGTGTGAGAGAAAGCCTAAGCGTTATCGGGGTCACATGGAATAGCGAAACCAACTTTTTTTAAGCTCTTTTTGCAGCAGCTTGGGCGATTCGATCAATAGTTACGCCAAGTAAGAGAATCACTAACCCGGCAACTAACCCCTTACCTTGCAATTCTGGTTTTGAGCCTCCAAGAATTACTAAATATCCAAGGCCACCCGATCCTACGAATCCGCCAATGACAATAACTGCCAGAACGAAAATCATTCCTTGATTAGTTGCAAGAAGTAGCGCCTTTTTAGATGCAGGCAATTGCACTTTAGTGATAATTTGTCGGACATTAGAACCGGCAGCGGTGGCCGCTTCAATAATGGACGCAGGAACCGCCCTAATTCCTTCTCCGACAATTTTTACAACTACTGGAATTGAGTAGATGATGCCAGTAGCAATCGCGGTAAATCTAGTTGGGCCAAATAGACCAAGCATCGGAACTAGATAGACGAAAGCTGGAAGAGTTTGTCCTGCATCTAGGAATGGTCGTAAGAACGCATCCACTTTGTTACTTCTACCAACCCAGATTCCTAGGCCAATTCCAATAATCATAGTTAATAAAGTTGCCACAATTGTTTGTGTCAAAGTAATCATGGCATCAAACCAAAGACCAGAACCCACGATTAGCATCAAAAGTGAAAATGTAAGAATAGCTACACGATAACCACCCATAACCAATGCCACTATTACAAACATAGTGATGGTCATATACCAAGGTGCTCTTGCAAGAACATCTTCAATTGGATTTAGGACCCAATTTGAAATTAAATCTTTGAAACCCACTGTTAAGAAATATAAATCTGTAGTTAAGAAAGTATTAACTTTGTTAGTAACAGTCTCAACTTGCAGTGCGATGCTAAATTTCTCAGGAAATACTGCAAGAAATTCCACAAAACTTGATA
>JALRDT010000121.1 GCA_023262125.1 Candidatus Nanopelagicaceae bacterium
CCTTGAGCCTAGCATACCCCTAGGGGTATCTTGCAACTGTACTCAGAGTTGAGTAGCACACAAAATTGGAGAGCAAAATGGCAAAGAAAGTAGTTGTTCTAGGGGCAAACTTTGGCGGTTTAACTGCAGCCCTTTCACTGAAGAAAGATCTTGGCAACGATGTTGATGTAAAGGTGGTTAGCGATCGCGATTACTTCTTGTTTAATCCATCTTTAATTTGGTTGCCGTTCGGTAGCCGTGATACCGAAGATGTCACATTTAAAGTTGGACCAACTTTCGAAAATAGCGGCGTTGACTTTATTCAAAGTGCAGCTACAGAAATTCATCCAGAAACAAATATGGTTGATTTGGCGAATGGCACCAGCTTGGATTTTGATTATTTAGTAATTGCAACTGGCACGAGAAATAAACCAGAGCATGTAAAAGGCTTAAAAGAGAATTCTTCAACCATTACAACATTACAGGATGCCATTTATACGGGAGAGGAATGGAAGAAATTCCTAGATAATCCTGGTGACGTAGTTATTGCTGCAACACAATCTGCAAGTTGTTTTGGTGCAGCTTACGAATTTTTATTTAATACTAGTTATCAATTGAAAAAAGCTGGTATCAAAAAGGACGTAAAGATGACCTATGTGACATCTGAACCATTTCTTGGACATTTCGGTATTGGCGGCCTGAAAGGTGGCGAACCACTATTAAAGATGTTTTTAAAGAAAGAAAAAATAGATTTTGCTACAAATGTCGAGATGGATTACGTTGATGAAGGTCGAATCGTTGCAAAAGATGGAAAAAAGTACGACTTTAAGTTCAATATGACTATTCCTCCTTTTGTCGGTCAGGACTTTCTATTAAAAACTCCAGAGCTAACCAATGCGCAAGCATTCGTTGAAGTTCGCCCAACTTATCAATCAAACAAATGGGATCACATTTATGCAGTTGGGTTGGCGGCGGCCGTTAAGGCCCCTTGGACTACACCAACTCCTGTTGGCATCCCGAAGACAGGCTTCCCAACTGAGCAAATGGCTCATACTGCGGCGAAAAATATTGCTGCACAAATAAAGGGTGAAGCACCTAATCATGAAAAGGCCTTCGGGGATATCCCTGCCGTATGCATCATGGACGCTGGAAATAATGGTGTCTTGATTTTGGCAGACAAAATGTTGCCACCACGAAAAGCTGGCGCCTTGATTCCAGGCCCGCAAAATCATTTAGCAAAACTGGCCTTCGAAAAATACTTCATCTGGAAAATGAAGGGTGGTCGAGTCAACCTTCCTTGATTTCTAGCCTCTGCTCTCCATTGGCTAGGAGTAATCACCCTCGATAGTTTACCTACCGAGGGTGTTTTACTATTGCGGACGTGAAACGCGCCCTATTCATCGAACATGATCATGTCACTTTAAGTGGTCCGCTTTGGCGCGCATTTAAAAAACGTGGCTATGAAGTAGTTCGCATGCCAGTTGTAAAAGAAGAGAATTTTGAAAATCCAAATGTCCAAGTGCAATGGCCAGATTTTTCTGAGTATGACGTAATTGTTCCGATGGGTTCACCTTGGGGAGTTTGGGAAGATGAACGAATCGGTAATTGGCTGTTACCAGAATTAGAACTTGTAACTGCGGCGCATAATTCTGGTCAGCCAATTTTTGGCGTTTGTTTTGGTGGGCAATTGATGGCGCGTGCATTAGGTGGTTCAGTTGCACGTGCACCGCGCAGTGAAATTGGTTGGCATTATGTAATGACAGATTTTCCTGAAATTATTTCTAATGGTCCTTGGTTTCAATATCACTGGGATCGTTTTCAAGTTCCACCTGGTGCAACCGAATTAGCACGTACACCGATTGCATCACAAGCTTTTGTTATGGGACGCACATTGGGATTGCAATTTCATCCAGAAATCGATTTAGAAGTTCTTGATTGCTGGTTAGAAATGGATGGCGGCCCGGAAGAGATTGAAGGCGAAGGTTTAAATGTTGAAATTCTTCGCCAGCAAACTAAGGCGGAAGAGCCTGGTGCAAACCAAAGAGCGCAAGCCCTAGTGGACTATTTCCTTGACCACATTGCAACTAGTGAAATAAAACCTGTCTGACGCTATTCTCAGTGCATGAGCACAAATATGTCAGCGCTTGGCGCATTTAATAACCATCTTCCAGTCAAAATTCGCTTTGGCGAAAATATCTCTGAAACTCTTCCAGATGTAATTAAGGAATTGGAATCAAAGAAGGCTTTCTTGATGGTTGATGAGGGCATTGAAAAGTTCAACCCAGCAGCTGCAGCTTTAATCAAGAAAGTTCAAGCAGCAACTGATGTTGTAATTTTCGAAAAGCCAGCAGGCGAACCCACTATTCAGATGGTTGAGGATGCAATTAGCGCACTTAAAGCAGCGGGATGCGATTCAGTAATCGCACTTGGCGGCGGATCAGTAATTGATACTGCAAAAGCAGCTCGTCTATGTGCTCAATTAAATAGCACCTTCCGTGATTGGCAATCAAAAGCTCCTAACTATCCTGCGCCAACCATTCCATTAATTGCATTGCCTACTTCTGCAGGTACTGGCTCTGAAGTATCTGGCGGTTCAGTAATCTCTGATCCTGAAGCTGGACGCAAGACT
>JALRDT010000036.1 GCA_023262125.1 Candidatus Nanopelagicaceae bacterium
TCCTAGGCCGCTAGACGACGGGGCCCTAGATATAAAAATTTATAAACATATTAAGTTGTATTGCGCTGGGGTACCAGGACTCGAACCTAGACTTACTGAACCAGAATCAGCAGGGCTGCCAATTACCCCATACCCCAATAGTCCTCTTTTAAAAGGACGGGCGAAGTTTACCTTTGAGAAGAATTAAAGGCTAATCGCTCTATTGATGCGTGAAATTGATGGCTCCTTGCCAAGTAATTCCATGGATTCAAATAGCGGTGGCGAGATATGGCTACCAGTTACTGCAATACGTACCGCTCCAAATGCAATTCTTGGTTTGAGTCCCATCTCCTCGATCAAAGCCGCTCGAAGTGCGCTCTCGATAGCATCATGGTTCCAGGAATTAAGTGGTTCAAGCACATCTAGCGCTCGCTTTAATACATTTTTACTTAATTCATCTTTGATCTTCTCTTTTGATTCAGTTTCAATTACCAAATCTTTTACAAATAAGAATTTAAGCATTGCTGGAATTTCACCAAGTTTAACAATGCGCTCCTGAATGATCGGCAAAGCTTTTTTCACAAGAGAGAGCTCTTCTTCTGTTCCTGATATAACTTCGGCATCTTTTAGGAATGGCAGCGCCTTATTTAGGAATTCTTCTGGAGTAAGAGCTCGAATTTTATCGCCATTGATTGCCTCAAGTTTCTTCATATCAAATCGTGCTGGCGAAGAATGCACATCATGAACTTCGAATAATTCAACTAATCCCTGCATTGAAATATCTTCTTTATCATCTCCTGGAGACCAACCTAAAAGTGCTAAGTAATTGCAGATCGCTTCTGGCAAGTAGCCCTGTTCGCGATACCAAGCAATAGAAACTTCACCATTTCGCTTTGAGAGTTTTGCGTTGTCTTGTCCCATTACGAATGGTAAATGAGCAAATGTTGGATACTGATCTGGCTTTAATCCCATTGCTTTATAAACTTGAATTTGACGCGGAGTAGATGAGAGTAAATCTTCGCCACGTAGTACATGTGTTACTTTCATCAAAACGTCATCTACTGCAACTGCCAAAGTGTATAAAGGTGAACCATCTGCGCGCATAAGTACAAAGTCGGGAACGTATCTGTGATCAAAAGAGACTTCACCACGAATCTCATCAACAAATGTCGTAGATCCATCATCCATTCTCATTCTCAGCACAGGTTTGCGACCTTCTGCTTTAAATTTTTCAATTTGTTCTGCACTTAGATTGCGACATGTTCCGCCATAACCCGGTGCAACATTGGCTGCACGTTGACGTTCACGCTCAGCTTCTAACTCTTCAGAACTGCAATAGCAATGATAAGCAGCGCCACTTGCTAAGAATTTATCTGCCCACTCTTTATAAATATGTAAACGCTCTGATTGTAAATACGGACCATTTGGACCGCCTACTTCCGGGCCTTCATCCCAATTAAGTCCAAGCCACTTTAAGGTATCGATAGCGCGCTGAATGTATTCATCGGTAACGCGCTCTTTATCGGTATCTTCAATTCTAAAAATAAAAGTACCGCCGGTATGGCGAGCAAAGGCCCAGTCGAAAAGCGCTGTG
>JALRDT010000093.1 GCA_023262125.1 Candidatus Nanopelagicaceae bacterium
ATTGTGTATTGCGATTGCGGCACTGACCTATAAATTTGTTGAAGATCCATTGCGCAGAAAGCAGAACCGAGATAGAACTTTGATAGTCGGGCTCGTCGCTTCTGCGCTACTGCTTACAGCAACAGCATTTGCATTTGATAGAACTTCTACAAAGATAAATTATTCCTTATCAAAACCAATTATTTACGACAACGGATGCCATCAAGGTTACGAAGGTAATAGCATTGAAGAAAAATGCGTTTTTGGTGATGCAAAAGCAAATCGATCTATTGTGCTCTTGGGAGACTCGCATGCTGCACAATGGTTCCCTGCTTTAGACATTTGGGCCACGCGAAATCATTTTAAATTGCATGTCTTTACCAAATCGAGTTGTCCCGCATTATCACTTCCGCTTAAAGATAATGGCGGCTTCAAGGCAGAAAATTGTCGAAAATTCAAAGAAAACGCATTTAGAGAGATTGAAAAAATTAAACCTGAATTAGTGGTTGTGGGCAACTTTGAACATTACAAAGTCGAAACCTCTGATTATCTACGAGGGGAAGATTTCAATTTTGACTATCTATTAATCAGAGATACGCCATATCCGAATCGGGATATTCCGATTTGCCTTACTTCAGAAGATGATTGTGATACTCGCCTTCCAGAAAGAATTCCTTTCAAAGCGAAGAATGTGTTTGATCCGATTCCATATCTTTGCACAGATAAGTGTCCAGCGCTGGTCGATGGTTTGCTTGCATATCGTGATCGCACCCACATAACGGTTGATATGGCTCTTCATCTAGAACCTAGATTGAGTGAAAAACTTGATTCACTCGTGGCAAGATAACGCCATGGCGGAGCTGATTTACTACTGCGGGACTATGGATTCCGGAAAATCCACCCTTGCCCTTCAGACCGCGCACAATCATGAAACTCGCGGAAGAAATGGTCTAGTTTTTACCAATCGCGATCGAGCCGGAGAGGGATTGATTTCCTCAAGACTAGGTTTGCAAAAGAGCGCTATTGAAGTTGATTCAGATTTAAATATTCATCGATTGACAATTGAACGGATGTCTCTCGGCGAGAGAATAGATTTCATTATCTGCGACGAAGCTCAGTTTTACACTGAGCGACAAATCGAAGAGTTGGCCATGATTGTTGATGGACTCGGCATTGATGTTTATGCCTTTGGAATTTTGGCCGACTTTAGAACTAAATTGTTTCCGGGTTCTCAACGCTTAGTTGAATTAGCCGATCGAGTGGAGACACTTCAGGTACGTGCACTCTGTTGGTGCGGCGAACCTGCCACACATAATGCGCGCGTTATCAATGGAAATATGGTGACCGAGGGTGAACAAGTTGTAGTCGGAGATACCAATTCCAAAGATGAAGTGGCCTACGAAGTTTTATGTCGAAGACATCACATGCGCAAAATTAATGCGCGAGCGTCGCAAGCTACTCACATCTCTCCTCCAACCCTTCCATTCCAGGATTAACGGAATTAACAGAATCAAATAATTAAAGGGGCTATTAATGAAAGTTAAAGGATTGGCAGCGCTAAAGGCAGGCGGTCCTCTCGAGAGCTTTGAGTTCGAACGCAGATCTCTTGCTGCAACAGATGTTGCATTTAAAATTACCCATGCCGGAATTTGCCACTCAGATATTCATCAGGTTCGCGAAGAGTGGGGTCCAGCGCTATTTCCCATGGTGCCAGGGCACGAAATCGTTGGAGTCGTAACTGAAATTGGTAGCTCGGTTTCGAAATTCAAAATTGGAGATCGAATCGGAGTTGGCGTCTTTATCGATTCATGTCGTATTTGTGAACCATGCAAATCTGGTTTACAACAATATTGCAATGAAGGAATGACTGGCACTTACAATGGCTATGAAAGAGATGGTAAAACCATCGCATTTGGTGGCTATTCAAATGGATTTGTAATTGATCAGGATTATGCGGTCACCATTCCAAGTAATTTGGATATGGCTGGCGTGGCACCGCTTTTATGCGCCGGAATTACCCTCTACTCACCTATTAAGCATTTCAAAGTAACTAGAGGATCAAAGGTTGCGGTGATGGGCTTAGGTGGACTTGGGCACATGGGAGTTAAGTTTGCAGCCGCAATGGGAGCTGAGGTGACAGTACTTTCACATAGTGCAAACAAAAGAGAAGATGCGCTCCGAATGGGAGCAAAAGAATTTGTAGTTGTACGTAGTGATGAAGATTTAAAGCCGCTTAAGCGCAAATTTGATCTGATTTTAAATACGGTTTCGGCAATGGTTGATATCAATCAATATCTAGCTACCTTAAAAATTGATGGAACATTGGTCATCATCGGGCTACCTGATAGTCCGTATGCAGTAAGTGCAGGTGCGATGTTAAATGGTCGTAAGTCACTTACCGGCTCAATGATTGGTGGCTTGCCAGAGTTACAAGAGATGTTGGATTTCGCAGGCCTACATAACATTGTCAGCGATATTGAACTTATTAATGCAGACTACGTTGAAGAGGCTTATCGCAGAACGGTGGCAAGTGATGTTAAGTATCGATTCGTAATAGACGCTAGCACCTTTTAACCACTTAACATTTCTTGATTCATCAAAGAAATGAATTGAAAAGCAAGGCAATTATTGGAGCAAGAAACAGGGCAGGCAAAAGATTTCCGACCGCCACGTTCTTCACTTTTAGCAGTCTTAATCCGATACCCAACAAAAGAATACCTCCAGTAATGGTCATGGCATCCAATTGATAATCGGCCATTACATTGCCCAAAGCCAAACCGATAAGCGTCCAAAATCCTTGGTAAATTCCAACCGGTATCGCAGATGCAGCTACTCCCCAACCTAATGAAGAAGCGAATGCCATCGCAGCAAATCCATCAAGAATAGATTTCAAAGTTAACTGGTCGATTCCACCTCCGATTCCATCACTTATTGAACCCATGATTGCTAATGGTCCAATTGCAAACAGTAGAGAAGAATCTAAGAAACCTTCGACAAAAGAGCCCTCTTCGGATTTGAATTTCTTTCTAAGTGATTCGCCTAAATGTTCAACACGCTGTTCCAAATTCAAGGCAGATCCAATAAAGGATCCAAGAAGTAGCGCAATTAAAATCGGCATGGTACTCCAGCCATTTGGAATCTTATCTAAATAGCGCTGATTAAAAAGAGGAATGACCGCTGAAGCTGCTCCGAGAATTGTAATCATGCCCAAGACATCGGTAATTAAATTGCGTGCACTCTCTTTTAGTCGCTCTCCGATAAAGATTCCTATTACCGAACCGATCAGAATTGTGGCAATATTTAGAAGAGTTCCTGCTCCTGTGAACATGACTAAAGGGTAACTGATATGGTTATTCAATGTCTTGGCTAATGAATTTTCTTAGGCCTCATCGGACTATTCCGAATACCCCATGGACAGGTACTGGCCGTTGGGATCTTGCACCAAAAAGAGTTGCAATCCTTATCTTTGGGTTGACTATTTTTGGATTTGGAGATGCATTGCTAGTTAATTCACTTACCGGAAATGCTCCTTGGTCAGTACTTGCGCAAGGATTATCTTTCAAACTTGGCATAAATATGGGAACTGCCACTTTTCTAATTTCAGCTGTAGTTCTATTTTTCTGGTGGCCACTTGGCGAGAGACCAGGATTCGGAACTATCGCAAATATCGTTGTCATTGCGATTGCGATCCAATTTGGTGTCAGCAACTTTCCAGAAGCTAGCAACTTAGTAATCGGTATAATTTATGATTTTCTTGGAGTTGCCCTAGTTGGAATTGGCTCTGCCCTCTATATAACTTGCGGGCTTGGCCCTGGTCCACGTGATGGACTAATGACTTCACTACATAAATTGTCTGGGATTCGAGTAGGCCGTATCAGATTATCTATTGAAAGTTGCGCCTTTCTGGGTGGTTGGGCTCTAGGAGGTCGAATTGGCCTTGGCACAGCGATATTTGCGCTCTTTATAGGCCAATCAGTAGCCATAAGTCTCGGTGTCGTATCCCGCTTTACCTCTAAGTAGCCTTTAAGGTGAGTTGTACACCTTCCCTCCGGGTCGAAAACACCCCGGTCACCAAAACAGTAAAGGAAGAGAATGCTCGAAAAATTATTTAAAATTTCAGAGCGCGGATCTACAGTCGGTCGAGAAGTTCGTGGCGGTCTTGTCACTTTCTTCACCATGGCTTACATAGTCGCGCTAAATCCACTTATCCTCGGATTCGTCAAAGATGGTGATGGCAAGTTTTTAGGCGGCGGCGACGCACCTAACCTGCCACTTATCGCTGCAGCAACTGCATTGGTTGCAGGTGTTATGACAATTCTTATGGGCGTTGTTGGTAATTTTCCACTAGCTCTAGCAACAGGTCTTGGTTTAAATAGCTTCGTCGCCTACGGCATCGCAACCAAAATGACTTGGGCAGATGCTATGGGGCTTGTGGTGTTGGAAGGTTTAATCATCACAGTTTTGGTTTTAACTGGTTTCCGCCAAGCAGTTTTTAGAGCGGTTCCGCAACAACTTAAGTATGCAATTTCAGTAGGTATTGGACTATTTATTGCACTCATTGGTCTAGTAGATGCTGGATTCGTTCGTCGCACCGGAACAGGGCCAGTACCTGTACAGCTAGGTGACGGTGGCAATCTTGTTGGTTGGCCAATTGTGGTCTTCGTAATCGGCTTACTTCTAATTGTTGCCCTTATGGTTAAGAAAACCAAAGGAGCAATACTTATTGGAATTGTAAGTGCGACAGTATTAGCAATCATTATTGAGAGTGCATTTAAAATTGGACCAAATTTTGTTGCACCAGACAAAGTTAATCCAAAGGGTTGGGGGCTAAATGTTCCTGCACTTCCTGAAAAATTAATTGCAACTCCAGATTTCTCATTACTTGGTTCGTTTAATCTGCTCGGATCTTTTAGCAGAATTTCAGCAGTAGCGGCAATTCTTTTAGTCTTT
>JALRDT010000009.1 GCA_023262125.1 Candidatus Nanopelagicaceae bacterium
GCTGCATCAGTTGAGATTGGGGAAGGAGTAACAAATAGTGTTCCGACTTCTAATGAAGATTGAAGTTCACGAACCACATCAAGATTTAAATGTCCCGCAAGCATCGCACCAAAGCCCATAGATAAATCAAGTAATTGTCGTCCATCAACATCAGTCATCCATGCACCTTGTGCAGAGACGATGGATAGCGGATATGGATCCCAATGTTGAAAAGAGCTAGTTGCACCTAAGGGCAGCACGCGCTTTGCAACGTCATTTTCAATGCCTGATTTAGTTGTGGTCTCTTTATATCGCGCCCATTCTTGATCCAGCAGGGCTGCAATTTTCGCTTGTTTTAGTGGTTTTACAGAAGTTGGTGTGTGTCTAAATGTTTGTGCGTGATTAGCGCGGGTTTGCATTTTTAAATCAGTACATACAATTGTCAAGATCGATTTCGATCAGAGATTGAGTTGTACTCTCCTTTTCCGTTTAGTAATACAGAGTTCTCGTTCTGAAACCGAGGGTATCACTTTAAAAATTAAAGGCAACTTATGTAAGTAATTATGCGGGATTTACCTGGAATATCGTGTCCTTTATAGTTGTTCATAGAGTTTGTAGGGAAAAGTAGATGAAAGGTTTCTCATGGCTAAAGTTGTTAAAAAAGCACCAACTGAATTGGAATTACATCCACTAATTACTAATCGTTGGAGCCCAAGAGCACTTGATGTCAACGACATAATTTCTAATGGTGATTTACATGCAATTTTAGAAGCGGCACGTCTTGCCCCATCTGCTTTTAATGAACAACCTTGGCGATTTATTTTTGGAAAACGTGGTGACGAAACTTTTAATCAAATATTAAATGGACTCGGAGAGTTCAATCAGTTATGGGCGAAAAATTCCAGTGCGCTACTTTTAGTTGTCGGCACCAAACAACGAGGGAACGGAGATCCGCATCCAAGCTATCAATATGATCTTGGTTTATCAGTTTCGCAAGGAACTTTTGAAGCTCATCACCGCGGGTATGTAACTCATCAAATGACAGGTTTTAATCATGATGTTATGTGCCAGACTTTTGATTTAACAACTTTTGAACCTGTAGTTGTAGTTGCAATTGGACGCCAAACTGATTCAGATATTTTGCCGGCTCAAATGGCGGAGCGCGAAAAAGCTTTGCCTAATCGAAAGACATTGACCGAGCTAATAATTAAAGGCTCGCTCTAATCTCCCAAAGATCGGGGAAAACAGGATTAAAGAGGGTGCTGGTTAAGTATTTAACGCCACTCGATCCACCGGTACCGCTCTTACTGCCAATGGTTCTTTCCACCATCTTCACATGGCGATAGCGCCACTCCTGTAAACCTTCATCGATATCAACTAGCTTTTCACAAATCATTGCAGCTTCAAGATCTTCACGATGCACCTTGATCAATGCCTTTTGTACCTTTTCGTTTGGCGCATAGTGATCTCGTAAATTGCGATTTAAAATCTCACTTGGAATATCTGCACCACGCTTGGATAAGTAAACCAAGACTGAATCCCATAAAGATCTCTTGCCTAGTAAATCTTTGATTTCCTCACGAGTTTCAGGCGGTAAATGGCTGGCAAATTTCTCATCTCGACGGCCAAGAATCGCCTCAACTTTTCTAAATTGCGCTGATTGGAAACCACTTGAAGCGGCTAAATAATTTCGGAAAGAGAGAAATTGCAAAGGCGTCATGGTCTCCAAAATATCTACTTGTGAAACACAAGTTTTCATAATGGTACGTATGCGGCCCAAAACTCCAAGAGCTTTATGAGTTTCATTTGCTTCTAGCGCTCTTTGCGCCTCTTTAAATTCATGTATTAATTGCTTAAACCAAAGTTCGTAAGTTTGATGAATGATAATAAATAGCAACTCATCATGTTCTGGGCCTTCAGAAAGCGGCTTTTGCAATTTAAGCAGATCATCTACTGCTAAATAACTGGTGTAAGTAAGTGCCGATTCAAAATCTTCGCTCATGTTACGCGTGATCCTCCTCGTCCTGCTCCAATGTATTTCTTATTAGCAACTAAATCTCTTAATCGTGCAAAACCATCCCAAACTTCAACATAAGAAGTTGGAAGTGGACTAATTGCAAGACGAATTGAATTGGGTACTCTGTAATCTGGAATAACATTGATTTCAGTACGCATTGCCGCTGCAATCTCTTTGGCATCAGGATGTATGAGCGAGATGTGGCCACCACGTTCTGATGCAACTCTAGAGGTATTTAACTCAAAGCCAAGTGGGGCAAGCCAGGCATCATAAAGTGCAATCATCATCTCAGTTCCTTTTGCACTCTTCTCACCAATAGCTTTGATCGTCGCCTCTTCGATCATTTCAAAAGCAGTTTTGACGCATCTAATCGCCATCAAACCAGGGCTTGCGATTTGGAAACCACGCATGGTTTCCATTTCACGTTCGAATATCGGACCCATCTCAAATTGATCTGCTTGTGCAAACCAACCTTGAATTGGAACTTGTAGCTCTTTTTGTACTCGTTTTGAAACATAAAGCCAAGCAGGTGAACCAGGGCCTGAATTTCCATATTTGTATGTGCAACCAACAGCTAAATCAACACCGTTCTTATCAAAGTCCATTTCGATTGCACCGACTGCATGGCTAGCATCCCACAACATAAATGCACCATGTTTACGAACCAAATCTGTAATTTCTTTAATTGGCGAGCGGGCACCTGAACGATATTGAATTACTTCTAAAGTAACTAGTGCAACGTCATCATTTAAGTACTTCTCTAAAATTTCTGGAGTGATACGTTCATGTTTTGCTTCACCGGGTTCGTTATCAATTGTGATTAGCTTTAAACCAAATTGTCTAACTAACCCATGCAGTATGTAACGATCTGTAGGGAAGTTTGCTGCATCAATAATTATTGTTTTTCGATCTGGTCGCGCATGAATTGCAGCCAGTGCCAATTGATAAAAGTTAATTGAAGTTGTATCACAAACTAATACTTGCCCTTCTGCTGCGCCCAAAGCTGCACGTCCCAAAATATTTCCAACAGTCTGTGCTTCATCTACCCAGTGTGCCCACCCGGCAACGACTTCATCGCCCCATTCATTAACCATAAAATCATTCACGGCTTTAATAGTCGCCTTCGGTAAGCGTCCTAATGAATTGCCATCTAAATAACATTGATCTGGATCATTGATTACAAATTGGGAGCGGTATTTAGCAAGCGGATCTGCCGCATCTAACGCCAGCGCATATTCGCGATTTGTGACTTCCATGGAACGAGAGCCTACTCTTTACCGCTATGGCACGGAACCTTGTAAACCTAGAAAGCGTCAGCAAAGCTTTCGATATTAAGGAACTCTTACAGAATGTAAGTATCGGAGTTTCACAAGGGGATCGAATTGGAATTGTTGGTCGAAACGGTGCCGGAAAATCTACATTAATGAAAATAATTGCTGGCACTGAAGAGCCAGATTCAGGGCGAGTAACCAAAAGTGGTGGCACAAACGTTGGAATACTCTCTCAAATAGATAACGCTCCAAAAGGGGCAACAGTGCGCGATGTAGTTCTGGGCAATAAAGCAACTCATGAGTGGGCAAGAGATGCAGGCGTTCGTGCAATATTTACCGGTTTATTTGGCGGTTATCACGAAGAACTTTTCACACGTGGCTTTGCTTCATTATCAGGTGGTGAACGTAGAAGAGTTGGTTTAGCAAAATTATTAATTGAAGATTTAGATTTAATTTTGCTTGATGAGCCTACAAATCATTTAGATGTTGAAGGAGTTGCATGGCTTGCAGAGCATCTTAAGAATCGAAAAAACTTAGCAGTCGTTGTAGTGACGCACGATCGATGGTTCCTAGATGAAGTTACCGACAGAACTTGGGAAGTCGTTGGTGGAGCGTTAGAAGAATATGACGGCGGTTATTCTGCATACGTTTTGGCAAAAGCAGAACGCGCTCGTCAACAAGCTGCGATGGATTCCCGCCGAAATAATTTATTGCGAAAAGAGTTAGCTTGGTTAAGACGTGGCGCACCAGCTCGTACTTCTAAACCAAAATTTCGTGTCGATGCTGCGAATGAGTTAATCTCAACTGAACCACCACCAAGAGATAACACCGAACTTTTAAAATTTAGCCAGAATAGATTAGGGAACACTGTATATGAATGTCAGCACCTACAAATTCGGGCAGGCGAAAATGTGCTAATTGAAGATTTGGTTTGGAATATCGGACCAGGCCAAAGAATTGGAATCGTTGGTATAAATGGTGCGGGTAAAACTACGTTGATGCGCACTTTGGCTGGCGAACATTTTGCATCAGCTGGAAAGCTGGTTAAAGGCGTAACTGTAAAAGTAGCGATGCTCTCTCAACATCTGGCGGAATTGGACCCAACTTGGCGCTTAATTGAGGCTGTAGAACGCGTTGCTACTCGCGTGGAATTAGGTGGGGGACGTGAGCTCTCGGCTTCGCAGCTCTGTGAACGACTTGGTTTTGATCGAGAATCGCAATGGACGCCAGTTGGAGACTTATCTGGCGGCGAAAAGCGACGACTGCAACTTACTCGCTTACTTATGGATAGCCCAAATGTTTTATTGCTTGATGAACCTACAAATGATTTCGATATTGAAATTCTCACCGAACTAGAAGACTTACTAGATAGTTTTGCCGGAACTTTATTAGTCATCTCTCACGATAGGTATTTTTTAGAAAGAACTTGCGATCAAATTGTTGGCTTACTAGGCGATGGCAAAGTTACAGATTTGCCAAGAGGAATTGATCAATATCTTGAACAACGTGCAATTCAAATTGCAGCCTCTATACCTAAGGCAAATACAGAGAAGAAGATTTCAAG